>DASXEJ010000001.1 GCA_036490175.1 Pirellulales bacterium
CTTGGTCTTGGTTTCCCAGACCGGCTTGCAGACCGTGTAGCAAATGTTCTTGGTCTTGGTTTCCCAGACCGGCTTGCACACCGTGTAGCGAATTTCGCGCGTCTTCGTTTCGTAGACGGGCTTGCACACGGTGTAGCAAATGTCGCGGGTCTTGGTTTCCCAGACCGGCTTGCAAACCGTGAAGTTTACCGTGCGGTACTTCGTCTCGTAGACGGGCTTGCAAACGGTGTACTCACACTGACGGTAGCACGTCTCGGGGACGTACTTTACGCAGTCGATCGTGCGCGGTTCGCATACCGACTCGTAGCATGTCTTGTAGCAGGTGTAGTTCTGCTTTTCGTACACGACCTCCTTGCAGGTCTTCATGACCGTATGGCACTGCTGCTTCGTGCAGCAATAGCTAACTGTGTCGCAGCATCCTGCGCAACACCGGAATCTTGCCGCCCCGCACCAGCTGGCGTCAGCCGTCGAGGCTGATACGAATGCCAGCATTAGGGCGAGGATCGGCACACCCAGAAGAGCCTTCATGTTCCTGTCTCCTCCCAAGGACATTTCTCTGATCGGTGGGGCCTGGTTTGACGAGCTACCGCCCGTCTCAGCTATCATCGGCCTGCGCACTCTTCGTGCATTAACTGGTTTACCCATATTGCTTGGACTACGGCCACCGCGCGGTGACCGCTACCAATGCAATCGGAGTAAAAGCCAAGCCGTTTGCGTCAATCGTCGTCAAGATGGGTTGACTGACTTAACTGGATAAACACAGCTGAGTCCTGCGATTGCGAAAAGTGGAGAGAAACATGCCAATGGTCCCAATCGTTGCGGAGAAATGCCTAGTACCACTTCGTCCGAAGATTCCGTCCCGGACTAGGAGAGGGGGGCAGCGACGGCACGGAGCCGCTAATAGGAATTCGTTTCCGGTTTGCCGCAAAGTGCGCCACCGGTAAAAACTACCGCCGACCTGGGAGATAGCCGCATCCCGTCCGCAATGCCCCAGGAAAGGGCGCCAGCCCGCGCGGCAGGCTTGTCGCCCCGCTTGCCTTACTTTACAGTGAGGTACGATTCTGTGTGCCCTAGACCGCTATCCTCAACCTGGTTAGCGACTTGCGAATGGAAGAGCCAGCAAGCAACTCGCCCGGTTCCACCGGCGGTGGACCGGTGCCTAAGGCTGTCGCCAGCCGGCTGAGCCTTTATCTCCGGGAACTCCAACATTTGATGGAGCGTGGGGACGAGACCACCAGTTCCAGCGAGTTGGGACGGAAGCTCGGCTTTACCGACGCCCAGGTCCGCAAGGACCTGGCCTATTTCGGCCATTTCGGCTACCCCGGCATTGGCTATCGTTGCGACAAGCTGGTAGCGGCCATCAAACGGATTCTGGGGACCGACCAACAGTGGAACGCCGTGCTCGTGGGGTCCGGCAACCTGGGGCGTGCGCTGTTGGGATATAAAGGCTTCCAGCGGCAGGGGTTTCGGGTCGCCGCTGCCTTCGACACCGATGCCAATAAGGTGGGCTCGCAAATCGAGGGGGTCGTGGTCTATCACCTGGACGATCTCACCGAGTTCGCCAAGGCCAATCGGGTACGTCTGGGGATCATCGCGGTGCCGGCTCCGGCGGCCCAAGCCGTGGCCAATCGCCTGGTGGCGGCGTCGGTCGAAGGGATCCTCAATTTCGCTCCGGTCACGATCGAGCTGCCTGACACGGTCAAACATGTCGGCGTCGACCTGGCGATCGAACTGGAACAGCTGTCGTTTGCCATCGTGAGCCGCGAGGCACAAAACGGCTGAGTGGGCAGGCCGACCGGAAATCGTTGTGGCAAATCCGCAGTTCAGGCTGTGCCGTTAGTTTGCCCATGAAGACCCCCTGCCGGCAAGCGCCGTTTCTGGCCACGCCCTGGGGCGCGATGTCTCAGCGGGCGTTGCAACTTTGGCCCGGCTTCGCTAGAAACGTGCGCAAGCTTCTACCCGGTGGTGTAATGGTAACACTAGGGATTTTGGTTCCCTCATTCTAGGTTCGAGTCCTAGCCGGGTAGCTCTTCTCACCTCTCATGGCCACACAATCGCAAAGTGGCTCCGGAGAACCCATAAGCGGCCCTTGTGGTCGGACGCGCGTTGGGCAGGCTCAGCAAAGCTACGCGCCGATAGGAAGCAGGGGGCAGGCGGAGGCGGCTGGACCATACCTCGTTCATCTTTCCGCATTCATCGTCTTCCGCGCGTGACTGCGGACGTCGCACGCGTTATGGTTACCTGAGGAGGCACATTGCCATGCACGCTCAGAAGATTCTATTTCCTACCGACTTTTCGACTCTCAGCGATGCCGCGCTGAAACACGCCACGGCCTTGGCGCGCGACATGGGGGCCAAGCTGATCATCGTCCACGTCGAGGAGCCGCCGGCCGCTTATGGCACGGGCGAAATGTATTACGGCATTCCCGATCCTGACATGCCGGCGCTGACCAAAATGCTCGAAGCGGTCGTGCCCGGCGATCCTAAGGTGCCCTACGAGCATCGCATGATCACGGGGGATCCGGCCGCCGAGATCGTGGCATTGGCCGAGCAGGAAAAGGTCGAGCTCATCGTGCTGGGCTCGCACGGGCGCACAGGTTTGGGGCGACTGTTGATGGGGAGCGTGGCCGAGGCCGTCGTGCGGCGGGCTCCGTGCGCCGTGTTCACGTTCAAGGAAAACAAGCCGGCGCCGGAATAGGCCCGAAATTGCGGGGACAGCAATCGTTGCCGGCGCTATCGGCGCAGCGCGCCGTGCGTGAGGCGCGTGATACGACCAGGCATCGCGGCGCGTGGCTGATGAACTGGCGCTCGCGGCGGAAGTCATGCTGCTCAGAGGGCCACGTGCCGACCGACGCTGGAAGCAATAGCGTTGACCGTGCTTTACGCTGCCCCCTATAATCCGGCCGTACTAAACGAATTTGGCATATTGCCTGCGGCCTTCCGGGGGGATGGCCGCTGCAAGGATTACCAACGTCGGACAGCGCAAGCTGCTGGCAAATTCTTGCAAGTGCCGATGGCCGGCTTGCCGTGCGGCGCCACCCAATAACGACGGAGAACACAGTCATGGCGACAGCATCTACCAATGGTCTGCACGAAGAAATCACCCAGTGCATCGGCAATACTCCGCTTGTCAGGCTGCGTCGCGTGACGGCCGGTTGCGTGGCCAAAGTCTACGGCAAGCTCGAGAATCTCAACCCGTTGTGGAGCGTCAAGGACCGCATCGCGGCCGCCATGATCGACGCCGCCGAGCGGGACGGCAAAATTCACGCCGATACTGTCATCATTGAGCCGACCAGCGGCAACACGGGCATCGGTCTGGCCTATGTCTGCGCCGCCCGCGGTTACAAGCTGACGGTGACTATGCCCGAGAGCATGAGCCTGGAGCGCCGCCGCATGCTGAAAGCGCTTGGCGCCGAGCTGATTCTCACGCCGGCCGCCGAGGGGATGCCCGGTGCGGTCCGCAAGGCCGAGGAGCTGGTCAAGCTGCACAAGAACTATTTCATGCCGCAGCAATTCAACAATCCGGCCAACCCCGAAGTGCATCGCCAGACGACGGGCGAAGAGATCTGGCGCGATACGGAGGGAGCGGTCGATATATTCGTTTCGGCCGTCGGCACCGGTGGCACGATCACCGGCGTCGGCGAATTGCTGAAGAGCCGCAAGCCAAGCGTGCAGATCGTGGCCGTCGAACCGACCAACAGTCCGGTCATCACGCAGCGCCGCGCCGGGCAAGAGCTAAAGCCTGGCAAGCACACGATCCAAGGGATCGGTGCCGGCTTCATTCCGGACAATCTGAACGTCGACCTGATCGACGACGTGATACTGGTCAGCGACGACGACGCCATGGAGACCACCCGCCAAATGGCCAAGCAGGAGGGCCTGATGTGCGGCATCAGTTGCGGCGCCGCGGCCTGGGCGGCGATTCAACTGGCCAAGCGTCCCGAGAACAAGGGAAAGCTGATCGTCGTCATCCTGCCCGACCTGGGCGAGCGTTACTTGTCGACGAAGCTGTTTCCGGAGTGAGACGCGGGCGATGATGAATCCGCAATGATGGATGATGAGAAGCTGGCTTTCACTGCCGGCAGTCGTTCATTCGTGACGCGTCGAGAACTCCACAGCAACCGCTCATTCCGCGCAAGCGCGCGGAATCGCCACGGGAATATGAAATGGTTTGGGGGGCGTCGCCGTGGGCGGGTTAAGGGTGGTGTTCTTTAGGTTGGTTAGGTTAAATACCCCGCCTGCCTCACGGCGGCGACACCTCGGGTTGAATTTGGAGC
>DASXEJ010000002.1 GCA_036490175.1 Pirellulales bacterium
TGGCATCGGCAACACCCTTGGTGCCCCCGAGGGAACCATCGTCGTAATTCCAGACCACCAGACCCATCTGACCCGAGAAACTCACTTGACTGTTCGCCGACTGAATTGCCCAGTTGATCTGAGCTTGAGCCGTAGACGTCAGAAACCCGATGGCAACGGCAAGCAACCCGAACGCGAACTTGCACGCACGTCGATTGTTCATCGTAGAGCACCTTTAGGAACCTTGACCGCTCGGAATGAGCGATGACATGAGGACGCAAATCTCTCCCACGCATTCCAAATGATACCTAGCGCATAAACCATTCGCAACGTTTTTTTCGGAAAAATTTGCAATTCCGCTATAAGCACTACGGATTTGTAAGAGTGTGCCCGATCCCCCCCAACCCACAAATGGCAGCGGCCCTCCGTGAGGAGGGCCGCTGTTAGAACTGTCTCATTGATCCGTCGACGACCGTTTGGGACGACCTGCGACCGATCTCTAAGGCCGTTTACTTGGCATCCGAGCTCTTTTTGGCCGTGAAGTCTAAGGTGCCGGTCTGACCACTCAGGTCGTAGTCGACCTGCCCTTTGATCTTCTCGCCATCTACCTTTCCCTTGAACTTGGCGATCAATGCCGATCCTTCGAAATCGACGTTGATCTTGAAGGACAACTCGTCTCCGGCCAGCTTTCCATCTTCAAGCTTCACTTCCTTGCCGTCGGGAGTGACAACGACACCCGAGATCTGATCTCCCTGCTTGTCGATTTTCACGCTGGATTTCAAGGTCTGACCATCGTCTGTGGCGACCTCGACGTCCCACTTGCCAGCGATCTTGACATCGCCACCACCCGCAGCCGCCGCGGGACGCTTGGCAATTACGTCCAATGTTCCGGTCTGACCCCCCAGGTCGTAGTCAACCGTCCCCTTGGCACCGTCGTCGGCCGATTTGAGCTTGAATTTGGCGACCAATTCGCTGCCCTGGAAGTCGATGGTGACCTTGAACGCCAACTCGCCATCCTTCACCGAGGCTTCGTCCAGCTTTTGCTCCGTACCGTCGACGCCGACGAACGTGCCTGTCAGCTTGTCTCCGTCTTTCTTGAACTTCACCGAGGCCTTCAGGGTTTGGCCATCGTCGGTCTGAATCGCCAAGTCCCAGGCCCCGTCTTCCAGCTTGCCCCCAGCTGCCGCAGCCTTACCACCGCTGACGTCCAGCGTGCCGGTCTGGCCACCCAAGTCATAATCAACGGTTCCCTTGAGATTCGATCCCTCTTGTTTGAGGGCAAATTTGGCGACAAGCTCGGTTCCTTGGAAGTCGAGAGTCACCTTGAAATTCAGGGCGTCTCCCTTGGCCGTGATATCCTCGGCCTTAACTTCCGTACCGTCCATGCCGACGAAAGTCCCCTTCAGCTTCCCGTCCTCCTGGCTGAGCTTGAGCACGGAAGTCAGCGACTGGCCATCATCGGTCGAAACCTTCAGATTCCAATCACCTACTACCTTCGCTGCATCGTCGGCGCGGGCAACGCCACCCAGACCCGCCGCCGTAACAAAAGCCGCAATAAGCATCAATCCCCGAGACAAATAGCGTCGCATAGCACCGACCTCCACGAGAAGACAGAAAGGATCCAGAATAGTTCGGCAGTCGGCGCGCCGACCGCACAGGGCAACCGCGAACACGCAATTTACCCCGGAAACATGCGGAAAAGTTTCAAGAATCTCTACAATACCAACGTGCCGGACGCGCCACAAACGATTTTTGCGATTCCGTTCCCCTGAACCGAGCGTCTCCTTTGTCCCCCTAGAACACGCTTCGAAACATGGTCAAAACGTCCTAATGACGACACTTCACGAGCCATTGATCTTGGGAATCGACCTGGGAACCGGCGGGGCGCGGGGGATCGTCGCAACCATGATGGGCCGGGTCGTAGCCAAGGCTTCGGCCAGCTTGACCCCGGCCGAGACCGTTTGCGCCCGCGGCCACGAACAGGACCCCCACGCGTGGTGGGCAGCGGTGCTGCGCTGCTTGCAGGAGCTTGCCGAGGCGTTAAGGAACGCCGGATACCAGTTGGCACAACTCACGGGCGTTAGCGTGGACGGCACCTCTGGGACTATCGTGGCGCTCGATCGGGCTGGACGCCCCCTGCGGCCGGCCATCATGTACAACGATCCTCGCGCCACTGCCGAGGCGGATAGCCTGACGGATCGCGCGCGGTCCTGGTGCGCGCGGGCGGGATATCGATTCGAATCTTCCTTTGCACTTCCGAAGATTCAATGGATCGCCGCGCACGAGCCTTTGGTGTTCGAGCGCTCAGCACGTTTCGTTCACCAGGCGGACTACATTGCCGGGCAACTGACCGGCGACTATAGCGTGACTGACTATAGCAACGCATTAAAGACTGGCTTTGATTTGCACGAAAGCCGTTGGCCGGGCTGGATCGAGCAGTTGCCAGGAGTACCCGAACGCCTCCCCAGCGTGGTTTCTCCAGGGACGCCAATTGGATGCGTCTCGAAAGCTGCCGCGGCCGCGACAGGACTGCCGGCCGGCTTGACGGTTGTCGCCGGAGCTACCGATGGCGTTGCGGCAGCCATCGCCTCGGGATTGCGTGTGGCTGGCGACTACAACACGTCCCTGGGAACGACGTTGGTGTTCAAAGGGCTCAGCCGCGACTTCGTGCGCGATCGCGCGGGCCTCGTTTATTCACACAAGCTGCCTGGCGGGCTGTGGCTGCCCGGGGCGGCCAGCAACACGGGCGCCGCCTGGATTGCCGCCTGGTTTGCCGATACGCCGGTCAAAGATCTAGACCGTGCAGCGGCTCCGTTTCTGCCCAGCCCGGTAGCAGCGTATCCGTTGGTCGGGCGCGGCGAGCGGTTCCCGTTTAACTGCCAAGACGCCGCCTGTTTCGCCATGCCTGAACCAAATGATGAGCCGGAACGATATGCGGCATACTTGACCGGAACGGCATTGGTGGAACGATTGGCGTACGACGTACTGGATGATGTTTGCGGCACGTCCCGCGGCGAAGTCTACAGCACCGGAGGCGGTAGCGCAAGCGACCTTTGGATGCAATGCCGGGCGGATGTCACCCGGCGCGTCCTGCACCGCCCGCAAGTCGCCGAGTCCGCCTTGGGGAGTGCCATCCTGGCGGCGTCAGGAACCATTTGTCCATCGCTGGACGAAGCCGTACAGACGATGGTGCAGATCGCGCGATCGTTCGTTCCGTCGGCACGGACCGAGAACAGCAGCTTGGAGCTCTTCGATCGTTTTCGCGACGAACTGCGGCAGCGGGGCTATGTGGCACGGCCAACAAAAAAAGCCTCCCCAGGGTGAAGACCCCAGGGAGGCTTTTTAATGAACAACAATTACACCAGATGGCAGTCTAGCGAGCCGCGCGACGGCGCAACACCCACATGCCGATGCTGCCCAGGCCCATCAGCACCCAAGTGCTCGGCTCTGGAACATTCGAGCCTGTACCGCTGCCTCCGGAAATCGGCGGAACGACCGAAGACGGCAGAGCCGGGGTCGTAGCCAGCCAGTTGGCGGCGATGGCGTTGATATCCAAGCCATTGACGACACCATCACCGGTAACGTCGCCGGGTCCAAGCTTATTGGCGTTGGTCTGCAACCAATGCGAGGCAATGATGTTGACATCGAGACCGTTGACGACGCCATCGAAGTTGGCATCTCCCTTGGCCAGATTGGCGACCGCGGTGACGTTTTCATTCGTTGTGAGCATCGACCAGAACGGGTCTGAAATGAAAGGCGTCGTCACGTTGATCTGCGTGTGCATGATGTATTGGTAGGAATTGGCACCAGTGCCACGCGTAAAGAAAGCATCTACCGGACCGTTCGCAGGGTCGTTGCCAATGCTTCCAGAGTCCGGTAAAGACAGGGCACCTTGTTGATAATTCGTATTAATATTCAAGTTGAGAGTCAACGAACCGACGGTCTCCAGGTTTACAGCGTCGAAATGCCCAGATGAGTTCGTTGGGACGGCAACGCCATTCGAATCGACATTCCCGTATAGGTTTGTCAACGAAAGCCTGCCCGCATCCGGGACTTCATTAGCCGGATAGAGCCCACTGGCCACCAGTGTGGCACCGACATTTGTTGGAACGGGAGTCCCGTAGGTACCTGGAATGACCGTACCAGTAACGGGATTCGGCAGCCACAAACCACTGTTCTGCGCAACGATCTTGGCATTAGCCTGGGTGATGGCGTTCTTGTTCCCTTCGACGCCAAAATTCACGCCCGCCAGGAAGTTGTTGCCGTAGGTAGGGTCATTCACAGTCGTGAAACTCCCCGTGAGGCCAGTAATAAGCCCACTCGTAAAGCCGTTGGCAAGGTGCGTCCCCGGGTCGGTTTGCGGAACAGCGTTGTAGATTTCGTAGAACTGGTTGTTTGTAAACGTGCCCACCTGTGCGGCAAACGTCAATGTCGTACTCGGCTGGAGAACCCAGTTCACGTCGGCACGTGCCACATTACCCACGAAGAGAGCTGCCGCCAGAGACGCAGCGAATCCACGCCAAACATTTCTAGTTGCGATCATCATCTATGATGCCTTTCCCAAGGCCCCCTACGGCCAATTACGCCCTAATCGCCAGCACCACGCCGGCAATCTCGTCCAAGTATTGTTAGTACCATCCGATGACAACAATGGCAAGGGTTCTTGCGTTTTTTCCGGATTTTCTACTTTCCTACTTTCCGACACTCCGCCCCCCTTACTTCTTGGGTCGATCAATGCCATTCAAACCCATTGCTGACAGCACGTCGGCAAACGCGGAACTTTCCGCATCCGCCCCCCCAAAAGATGCATCTTGTGCCCCGAAGATTCAGTTCGCGATGCGTCGAATCGTCATCGCAACCCCCATCGATAGCGGAGGAATTCTCATTGGCCGTTTGTGCAGATGGCGACGGTATGACCGTTGGGACCGAATTAACCGCTGCGTGAAATTCCGAACCGGCACCTGGCGAATTGTAGCCCTGGAGTTGCCTTAATCGAGATCCGATTGCCCTGCGTCGACTAAGCTAGAACTATCTACGACCCCTGGTTGCCGATCCGGCGTTCTGCCAGCCAAGCGGTTTGAATCATTCTGTTCACCAACTTCTTCGCCGCCAGTCATTGCTGCGAAAGCAAAAGCAAACAATGCCGACACGAGTACAGCAGCTTCACTATCTCGTTCTGATCCTCGGCGCGTGGCCGTGCGCCGCATTATCGAGTGCCGATGACGAATCGGTCGCGCTGCATCGGATGGTGGACCAAGAGGTGGCCGAGGTTGGAATTAAAAATGAACGTGTCATCGCGGCGATGCGTTCGACGCGCCGCGCGCAATTCGTGCCGTCAGACGAACGCGCCAAGGCGTACTTCGACATGGCGTTGCCGATTGGTCATGGCCAATCGATCTCACCTCCGTTCGTCGTCGCCTACATGACCGAGCAGCTCGATCCTGATCCCGCGGACCGCGTTCTCGAGATTGGCACCGGCAGCGGCTACCAGGCGGCTGTGCTCAGCCCCCTGGTCAAGGACGTCTACACGATCGAAATCGAAGAATCCTTGGGGAAAAGGGCCGCCTCGACGTTGGCACGCCTCGGCTACAAAAATATCCACACCCGCGTTGGCGACGGCTATCAAGGATGGCCCGAAGCCGCGCCGTTCGACAAAATCATCGTCACCTGCTCACCGGAAAAGGTGCCGCAACCGCTGGTCGATCAATTGCGCGAAGGGGGCCGGTTGATCGTGCCGATCGGGGAGCGATTTCAACAGACGCTGTATCTATTCAAGAAAGAAAATGGCAAGCTCGTTTCGCACGCGCTCGAACACACGATGTTCGTACCTATGACCGGCGCTGCCGAACGTCAGCGCGTGGTACAACCTGATGGCTCACATCCGGCTTTGCACGGCGGCAGCTTCGAACAGCTATCGGCCGACACCGACACTCCTGCAGGATGGTATTACCTGCGCCACGCCAAGGTGCAAACCGATCCAACGGCGCCCGATGGCAAGCATGTCATCACCTTTACAAACGACGTGCCAGGCCGCAGCGCGCGTGCTCTGCAGGCCATCGCGATCGACGGTCGCGCTGTGGCGCGATTGAACGCATCGCTATGGATTCGCGCACACGAAGTGAAAGCCGGCACGACACCCGATCAAACGCCAGGCTTTCTGATTTCCTTCTTTGGCGAGGACCGCAAGCCGCTCGGCAATCCGCAATCATTGGAGGCCGCTGTGGGTTCGTTCGATTGGCAGCAATTGGAGGCGAACATCCCCGTGCCGGTCGATGCCCGCATGGCCATCGTGTGGATTGGCCTCATGGGAGC
The DNA here is from genome assembly GCA_036490175.1 of Pirellulales bacterium. Taxonomy (NCBI): domain Bacteria; kingdom Pseudomonadati; phylum Planctomycetota; class Planctomycetia; order Pirellulales; species Pirellulales bacterium. The sequence goes on from DASXEJ010000002.1 coordinate 6,292, forward strand.
GACAGGAGAAGCGTCGTTCGACGACGTGACACTGGCGATTGGCTCCAGCAACCCTTCGGTCCTGCCCGCGCGCCGCATATCAAAGCCATCGGCGCCGCAGCCGTCAGATCGATAATCGCCTAGGCCGGCCGTGTCACTGCCCGCAACACACGGCACGTGGCCGTCGACTTATTGAGCACGTAAAAGTGCAATCCGGGCACGCCGTGATCCAGCAGTGCCTGCACCTGGGCGGTGGCGAATTCGACCCCCACCTCGAACTGCTCCTCGGGATCGTCCTCATGCGCTTCGAGCCGGGCGACAAACTCCGCCGGCAATCGCGCGCCGCACATGCTTGTAATACGGCGGATCTGAGCCAGATTCGTCACCGGGAGCACACCGGGAACGATGGGCACTTTCACTCCGACGTTCTCGCACCGCTCCGCAAAGCGAAAGAAATCGTCGTTGTCATAGAATAGTTGCGTAATGACGGCATCCGCGCCAGCATCAACCTTTCGCTTGAGGTTTTCCAGGTCGGCCTCGGGACTGGGCGCCTCTTGATGAGTTTCGGGATACCCGGCCACGGCAATTCCCAAATCCGGAAACTCCTTGTGAATCAGTGCCACCAATTCGTTAGCGTAACGCAGACCACCAGCGACGGGCTGAAACTGGGTCTCGCCTTTGGGTGGATCGCCACGCAATGCCACAATATTGGCGACGCCGCGGGCCGCTGCATCGCGCAAATAGGCGCGAAGCGTGTCGACGGTCGAACCGACACACGTCAGATGGGATGCCACGGGGCAGCCGAACTCGCGATGAACGCGCTCGACGACTTCCAGCGTCTTGGCCTGTGTTGACCCCAACGCACCGTAGGTACATGTGACATAGCTGGGCTCATAGGCCGCCAGGTCAACCAGATGCCGGAACAGCTCGTGCTCTCCGGCGGGGGTCTTCGGTGGAAACAGCTCGAACGACAGGCCGAATTTGCCTGTCCCGTACGCATCACCAACTCGCATGCGAGGAGATCCCTGACTGACACCATGAATTCCGGCGGCATTGTGGGCGTGCCCCGCCTCGGCACTGCGGCCGAGCTCGTCGCGGAGGCCCAACCGTGGCCTTCCATTCTAGTCGCCGGCTGTCAGAGGGACAGCGGTTCGCCGGCTAATTGCCGCTCGTGCCGCGTCAACTCGTACATATCGTGCAACAACTGAATATCGCACGGCCGCTGGCTGACGTTGCGGCGGGCAAACATTCGCGCCTGCGTGGCCACCATCACGTCGACCGGAGCCTCGGTGACCTGCCCAAACAGTCGAGCATAATTGACAAAGCTGGGCACATTAGTGGTCACAAACCCGTACAGCATGCTGCACGCGCCGACGGTCTTGCCTGTGAAAATGCCCGTGTTTATGGCGGTTTTTGCGTAATCGCCGACGATGGTGCCAATGAATTGCATGCCCGTCGGCACGCGCTGGCCCCAATATTCCATGTTCACCTGGCCATAGGTGTTCTTCAGATCGCTATTGCAGGTTCCGGCCCCCAGGTTGACCCAGCTCCCTAGATAGCTGTGCCCCAGAAAACCGTGATGCTGCTTGTTGGTATAGGGCTCGATGACCGATCCTTCGACCTCGCCGCCGATCTTGGTCGTGTGCCCCAGGCTGACGCCATCTTTGATGGCCGCATGCTCGATAACCCGTGCCCCCTGCCCCAAGTGGGCTGGCCCGCTGATATAGCAGTACGGTCCGACCGACGCCCCCTGGTCGAGCACGATAGGGCCCTTGCGGGTATCGGTCACGACGAATTGTCCTAGTGACGCCCCCTCGGCCGCGAAGACGCCGTCGGCAATTTCGCGATAGGCGCCCTGCTTCAGCCGATAATCCAGGTTCCCAGGCAACGACGTCAGATGATGCCGCACAATGTCGTGTGGGTAGGCAAATAGCGGCAGATCCAACTCGATAATCGGCAGCTCGCAACGGTCGACGCGCCATTGCAAGTCGTGCATCGGCGTGTCGACCGGAGGCATCTCAGTCCCCAGCGGTAACAACGCCACGGCGAGATTCGTGCCATTGTTAACCCGACAGGGTTTCCCCGTACGCCGTAGCTCTTCGAGCTGCGCAATAACTTCGACCGACGGAACCAAGCGGGCGTTCACCAACAGAATCGGCTCGTCGCCGCGCGCGCCGGTCGTCGGTGCCGGATAGTCGGCGTCATGCACAGCCCGCAAATGGGGTCGCACCCGGACTTGGACGTGCGGATCGATTTGCGTCACCAGATCCAGCAGCCGAAAGCTGCCACACGACAAGAGGAACGCCGGCTTCCCTACCGAGACAGGATAGAGTTGCGTCACCTGCTCGTCTTCAAACAATAGGATGGGCATGGATCATGCTGCTGGTCGGCGACTACTCTCCTCTCGTCCCTGGCGGGAGAGGAGTCGGGAGGATGAAACAAATTCAGGTCTATAAGTCTACCGCAGGTTTTGACCAGCGCTGAAGATCCTTTCCAGGGCCCTGCTGCCGGCGGTCGAGCAACTTGAGCATGGCATTCAGGTTCTTTTTTTGCCCCCACCGTGGTCGATTGGCAGGAGCCATTCTGTGGCAGTAAAATCCCTTCAATCAGCGCGGCCCGAGGCCAGCAGCTGCCTAAAGGAATATGGCAACCATGCGTAGCGAACCCCCCTATCGCGTCTATCCCTGGTGGCCGGAAGACGGCAACGCCTGGATCCATCCCGACGATGTCCGCCTAGCGCGCCGGCTGATTCCCAGCAACCGCGTCTTTCGTCGTGTGGGGCGCGAAGGTCCCTATCTCGTATTGAGCTATGGAAAGCTGCGTTTGCGGGTGAAACCGACCCTGCGGCAGGCGATCGACGGCGATGGTTTCGACCTAGGGGACACGGTCGAGGTCTGCTCGCTCGTGGGCAAAAATCGTCCGCTAGTGGCAACCATTCGCGACATGCACTGGAACGCCCGCTCCCGCGCCATTCAATACCGGCTGTGCCGCCGCAACATGACGCTGGCACGGCGCTATATGGCCGAAGATCTGCGACCTGTGGCAAGGTGAAACGACGCCACGGCTGCCAAGTTCTACCTCGCCGGCCGGCGACTCGTGCGTCCGGCATTTGCGCCTTTGGTCCCGCAAGTCCTCAACCGAACGTGCATAGCGATTTGCCAGCACGCAGACAAAAAAAGGCCGCGACAGGTGGGGCAGGAACCTGTCGCGGCCGAATGCGGGGCATTGCTGCCCTACGTTGGTTATTTTAAGCGCAAGTAAAAGTTGGTCAAGCGATTCGCGCTGCGAGTCATTAAGGTCGACAATGCCATCCGGGGCATTCAGTCCGTCTCGAAACGGTTGTGTACGCGGCGAAAAGACGAATCACTGCAACACCTGACACTCCCTTTCGCTGGCCTAGCGCAATAAGAAAGCCGCCTGGCGGGTCATCCCCACCGGCGGCCAATATTAGGATCAGAAGGCGTGAGCAATTCTTAACGTTGCTCTTGCGGCTGGCGTCCGACCGTCATGCGGGCTTCGCCACAATTCCAATATTCTTCCAGGCGCTCCAACAGCGCGTCGGCGCCAATTTTCGATACCCCATGAGCGACGAGTAGTTGCTTTACCTTGTCGTGGCGACCGACCAGCGTGTCGAGCGCGCTAAACTCGTCGAGCGACATCGGGGCGGAGAAAATCTCCTGGATGGTTGGCTCTTGGATCGACATATCCCCATTCCTGTTGACGTTGAGAGAACACTTGAAAGTCTAGCTCACGGCTGCACGTCGCACCTGGTATGCCATACGCCGACGGAAACGTCGTCCCAATACTCATAAAAGCAATACTCGCACTCGGCCAACGACCGTGATGGCCGCAGGCAGCCAACTATTGACAGGAGTTGGCCGCTCGCACGGGAAATGAATTCGATCCCAGTGCAGTTCTGGGATGTAACGGGCCGCCGACATTCTCCGACTGGGCAGCAGCGAAAGTCGCTAGGGAGGGCCCGACTTGCCCCGGATTGACCTCCCGCCCGCCGCTCGTCAAAATTGGGGCCTCGCTCTCGTGCCGGAGTGGCGGAATGGCAGACGCGCTGGACTCAAAATCCAGTGGCCGCAAGGTCGTGTGGGTTCAAGTCCCACCTCCGGTATTCAAAGCCCGATATATATTCGAGGAACTATCGGCTCCGTCGGCCGCCGTGGCATCTTGATCGTTGGCACCTTGGCCATCAGGGCCGTCTTGACCGCCCAGCTCAGTGCGGCCTTTCGAGGGGCGGGGTTGCTCTCGTTCATCGCCTGGGTGCGTTCAGGGTGTCGCACCTCGGTCGGATAGTGGCTAATCCTGCCGACGTGAGTTAGCGCGGCAGAATGTCACCGTCCCGACATGTCGCTATCCAGGCCTCCGGAGAACGTCCGCGGCGTGTTACCACGTGGGCACGGCAACCGGGGTTGCAACCATGTGATCGATCATCAGGTCGTCCTTTGGCCCTGGCCTCGCGACCCGGAGGTCGAGAATCGTCCCCGAGGAAGACCCTGAGAATTTGCGCCGTGGGGCGATTTCCATTGACTGCGGTCCAGGCGAGTTCTACGATCCTAGCTGGTGGAGAGGAGAGGCCCTTCCGCCGGAACACACAACTGGGCAGCTAATGGTGTGGATATCTCGGCAACGTAGCGCGTAGACGCTTGCGCTCGTTTCTCGTTTTTTCATCCGTACGTTTTCTTCTGCCGTCGCGCGCGGGCATCTTCCTGCGCGCCACGGTAGGTCACTCAAGAGATCGAGACCCATGTTCGTTTTGCTTTTCTTCGTTTTCCTGTGTGTTGTTATCCGATTCGTTTTCGCGCTCTCGCGCGCACCGGTTGTGACCGCCGCTTCTTCGGCGCCCGATCGGCTTCTTGGGACAGGTCGAGGCACTTGCGAGGATTCATATCATGTTTCGTCAATTCCGCACTTTTTGTGCGACATTCCGTCCGGCCGCGCTTGCGGCCACAAAGCCATGCCAGTCATTCATTGTTTCACAGCGCGCCGTTGCGCCAGTCGGAGTTCTGTCCGTTTGCCGGCGTCAGCGACCACGTTGCAACATCGTCGCCGCAGCCTGCACGACGCTCGCGATGGCGTGGATGTGCGTGGCAGTCGCGCCCTTGCGCGCGCAGATCAATAGTCTGCAAACAGGCCAGCCGATTCCTGGCACGGCAGGGATCACGCTCGGCCCCGGGATCGATCTATCGGGCTGGAACGCGGCCGGTCACAGCCTGCGGTACGGCGATTTTAGCGGCGGCGGTGCGGGCGGGCTCAACTTGGCCGGCGCCACGTTCGACGCCAGTTGGCTTGACAACGCCTCGTTCAATAGCGTAATGGCGACGAGCGCCAGCTTCGTCGGCGCCTCGCTCACGAATACAGATTTCGGTTTTAGCACCCTCACCAATGCCAACTTCAATCAGGCCAATCTCACCGGCGCGTACGTGGGCTATTCGACGCTCACCGGGGCGAGCTTTAGCGGAGCCAACGTGACGGGCACGGATTTTCGCTATTCGAACCTGACCAGTGGGCAGTTCTACGCCACGGTCAACTATCAGAATCAGGATCTCACGGGCATCAACTTCTCGGGCGACGACCTGACCGGCTGGAACCTGGCCGGACAGAATTTGAAGAATGGCGGTTTCTCGAATACGTCGCTGGTGAATGCTGACTTGGCGGGCGCCAACTTCACAGGCGCAACCATCGATGGAGCGAATTTCCACGGCGCGACGGGTTTTACCACCGCACAGTTGTATTCCACCGGCAGCTATCAAGCGCACAATCTGGGAGCGATCAGCCTCATCGGCTACGACCTTACCGGCGTGAATCTCGCTGGCCAGAATATGCCCGGTTTGAACTTCGGCAGTGCTGTACTGACCAATGCCAATCTCAGCCAGGCCAATCTGACCGGTGGCACGCTCTACTACGCCAACTTCGCAAGCGCCAATTTGAACCAGGCGAACCTGACCAACGCCAACCTGTATAGCGCGATACTCACGAACGCCAATTTCACTCAGGCGAATTTGACCAATGCCAACCTATCGAGCACTACACTTTCGGGCGCCGACTTCGGCCAGGCGGACTTGACCAATGTCAACCTTTCCGGCGCCACGCTCTCGGGCGCCGACTTCGGAAAGGCCAACTTAACGAGCGCTAATCTGTCAGGACAGGCACTTGCGGGCATCAACTTTGCCGGTGCCACCATTGCCGGCGCAAACTTTACGGGCGCCACGGGCCTTTCCAATCAACAGATCTACGGCACCACGGATTATCAGGCGGGAAAGCTTCCGGGCCTCAACTTCTCCGGCCAGGATTTAACAGGCGGAAACTATAGTAGGCAGAATCTCGAAGGAACAAGCTTCGCCGGAACCAAGCTCACCGCCGGCAATCTGAGTGGTTCCAACGCCACAAACACCAATTTCACCGGCGCCGACCTCTCGCAAGCAAATCTTTCGTCGGCAGCATTCACGAACGCTCAACTGCCAAATTCCAACCTGCGCGGCGCTAATGCAGCGAACGCCGTCTTCAACAACGCCAACCTGAATGGCGCCGACTTAAGCCAGGCGTACTTGGGTAACCAGCCGCCCGGCAGTATGTTCCCTGGCAACTCAACTAGCTTTGTTGGCGCGACGCTCGTTAGCGCCAAGCTTGTTGGCGCCTCCGCCCCAGGAGCAAACTTCACGAACGCCAACCTCACGACTGCCGATATGTCGCAAGCTGATTTCACCGGCGCGATTTTCACCGGCGCGACGCTCACCGGTTCCAACTTTGCCGGCGCGATCGTGGCGAGCGGAAACTTTTCAGCCACCCCGACCTTTACTTCGGCTCAGCTTTATTCCACGGCCAGCTACCAGAATCAGAATCTGGGCGCGATCAATCTCAGCGGCAACGACGTCACGGGCTGGAATTTTGCCGGGCAAAATATTCCTGGTGCGAATTTCAGCAATACCCCGAGTCTGACTGCCCAGCAGATTTACAGCACAGGCAGCTACCAGTCATTGACTCTGGGGGCGATCAATCTCAGCAATAACGACATCACGGGCTGGAACCTTGCCAATCAGAACTTGACGCAAGCCAATTTCAGCGCGGCGACGCTGGCGGGCGTCAATTTCGCCGGCACAACGGTTGCCGGCGCGAATTTCAATAATACAGGCCTCACAGCCCAACAGCTTTATTCAACGGCCAGCTATCAGGCGAAGTCGTTGTCGACGGCCGTTTTTCCATACGTTGGCATTCAGCTTGCCGGCGATGTTGTCAGCGGTTGGAACTTTGCCGGGCAAAACCTGTCTGGCGCTAGCTTCGCAGGCGATAACTTAACCAACACGGACTTTACCGGTGCCAATGTTAACGGTGTCAACTTTGCCAACACCAATCTCACTGCCCAGCAGCTGTACTCAACGGCCAACTACCAGGCGAAAACGCCCTTCGGGAGGCTTAGCGTCCTTTTGGGGCAAGGTCCGAATTTTAGCGGTGACAATTTGACGGGTTGGAATCTTGCCGGCCAGAATCTGCCGTTCGCCAACTTCCTTGGAGCAGATCTCACGAACACTAATTTTTCCGGAGCAGACCTGCGCCGGGCGTTCAACTATTCGGCATCGTTCTCCGGTGTAAATCTCTCGGATGCAGATCTGCGCGGTACGTCGATCACTACCTCCACATTGTCCGGGGCATTCACAACCAATGCCATTTTGCCCGTTCCGGGGTTCCTAAACATGGGCCAAATTGGGCCGCTGGCACTTGCTGCATCGGAGACACTGGTGGTGCGAGAGCCGCCGAGCACACAAACTTTCCCAAACAATACGGTTACAATCAATCAAGGCCTGTCGCTTACATCGACGAGTACGTTGCAAATGCTCATTGGCACCAGCCTCCTTGGCTACTTTGGCATTCCCACTTTCCCTTTCTCCTCTACGATCTATCTCAATCTCGCGCCGGGCAATGTGCATTTGGGCGGCACGCTGGATCTGGCTTTCGACCCAGCCACGGGCCCACCCTCACTGAGCAGTTTCACGTTGCAACTTTTTAATTGGAATGCCGAGCTGCCGGCTGGCCAGCATTTCGACCAGATCATCGCCCCCGCAGGATACATCGCGGATACGAGCCAGCTCTACACGACGGGCTACGTCACGTTCACGGCCGTACCTGAGCCCACGAGTGCCGTACTGGCCGCGCTCGGCGGCTTTGGCTTGCTCGCGCTTCGACGGCGGACCCGTATTCGATCGAAGCGCGGTTGAAAAGAAGTGTCGAGATTTGCGGGCGACGAAACCAGCATCCCTGCAAATCCCACTCGTCGACGGCTGTTGCTGCCGCCTCCGGTTTAGGGTACCGTTTTCCTCAATCTCGACGATCCCGCGAACCGTACCATTTCAGGCGCAGTCTGAAGGTATGGCCGCGACGAACTACGATCGCATGTCGCCGGTCGGCGTTGGCAATTTCACTCGAGGACAAACGGTGCGTTGTTTCCATTCGCCCTTGGCCCGTTGGTTGATTCCCTTCGCTTGTATCTTCATCGTCGTTGTGCCAGCTGCGCCGGCCGCGCAACTGGTACTAGTGGCGGGCGGCCGTGAGGAACAGGTGCCGGCCTTGGCGACCAAAGCCAAGTTGAACGGCCCCTTCGGCGTCGAATTCAACGCGTCAGGCACGTTGTTCTTCGTCGAGATGCCCGGCAATCGCGTGTGCGCCGTTGATGCACACGGCGTGTTGAAGACTGTCGCCGGCACGGGGGAGAAGGGGAATTCCGGCGACGGCGGACCGGCGCTATCGGCCACGTTCGATGGCATGCACAACCTGGCCATCGGTGCCAGAGGAGACATCTATATTGCCGACACCTGGAACCATCGCGTCCGCAAGCTCGACCCGGCCGGCAAAACGATCACCGCGTTTGCCGGTACCGGCCGCAAGGGCTTTAGCGGCGATGGCGGCCCCGCCGACAAGGCCGAGTTCGGCGCAGTCTACTGCGTGGCCTTACAGCCAGACGGCCGGAGACTGCTGATCGCCGATCTCGATAACCGGCGGATTCGCGCCATCACGCTCGCACCGGGCACTGGCAATCCGATAGACGATACGGGGAACCCCGTGGCCGGTACTGTCGAGACCGTGGCGGGCAATGGCGAGCGCGGAGTGCCCACCGACGGCGCCCTGGCACGCGAAGCGCCACTGGCTGATCCGCGGGCCGTGGCCGCCGACGCGCGCGGCAACATCTATATCCTGGAGCGTGGCGGCAATGCCTTGCGCGTGGTCGATACGGCCGGACATATTCGCACCGTGGCCGGAAAAGGAACCAAGGACTGTCGCGACGAAGAGGGACGCGAGCCGTCGCCGCTGAATGGTCCCAAGCATCTCTGCATCGACCTCGACGGCAACGTCGTCATCGCCGACACAGAGAACCACATGATCCGAAAATATCTGCCGGCAGAACACAAGCTCGTTCGCATCGCCGGGACGGGCCAGGCCGGCGCCGCAGGCTTGGATGGCCCACCGCTCGCGGCCCAATTAAACCAACCGCACGGTGTCTTCGTGCATCCCACCGGCACGCTGTATATCGCCGACAGCTCGAACAACCGGATCGTCAAAATTACGCCATAGCTGAAAAACCGCGACCGTCGCGGTTAGCGGCGCGTTCTCATGCTGTAGCGGATGCCTGGCTTTCACTATCGGCAATCGCCCGCCGCGCCAGACGCACGATGTACACCAGCATGGCGATGCACAGCACCAGGCCGCCGATAGTAAGCATGCTGTGCAGGGTCGAATGCTCGCTCGCACTTCCGGACATCTTGGCCACGTGTTTGGCCACGTAACCAAAATAAACTTCCACAAACAGGCTCGGCACCAGCCCGAAGCAAGCGGCAAGGAATGTCGGAAAGCGGGCCGCCGTAGCCCCCAATACGTAGCTGACCGTGACGGGATTGATCGGCGTCAGCCGCAGCAGAAATTGAAAGCGAAAGCCTTCGCGATTCACCGCCCGCTCGATGGCTGCCAACTGTGGTTTGCGTGCCAACAGCGCGCGCACGGCCCGCTCGAAGAACAACCGGCCAAGCAGGAAGTTCACCGTGGCGGTCAGCAAGCAGGCAACCGTCATCAGTGCCGTCCCCCACAATAGGCCGAACAGGGCCCCGGCCATTACTGCAAAGGCCGTATCAGGCACAAAGATCGAAGTGCCGACAACGACGGCGGCCATGAATATCACATAGCCCCATGACCCTTGCGATGCCACCCAATCTTCGAGCGCCGGGATGTGATGGCCGAAAGAACGGCCCACCCACAGCGCAACGGCAACCAATAGCCCCCCCGCGGCGACTTTAACCCACGTTCGTCCGCGGCCGTTGTCCGGCGTCGCAACGACCGGCTGCTGTTTCGTCGGTTCGCTCATCCGTGCTACTTCTCCGATTGATTCTCGGACGTGCCCCTTGTTACGCTGACGTCGCTCCGGCCGCAAGGGCGCGCCGCTGGGTAATGCGGGCCACGCCAGAAAACGCTTCGTGCGCCGAACGCACCCAGACCGACGGCGGTCGTTCGATCCGCATTCGGACGGAAAAACCGTTCGTGTCTCTCTGCAAGGAAAAGTGTGATGCGTATTCCTGCCTATTGGGCAAAGGGGACTGCCAACGAAACCGCGCCTGACGGCGCGGCGCGCTCGTTTTCTTGTTGGCGCAGTTCGGATGCCAGTCAAAGCGAAGCCCAAGAGTCTGCGCTGGCGGCAGCCGCGCGCATTTTGCGTGCGCGTCTCAGTGGTCAGCGGCTCGACCGGTACGGTTATGGCAACGTCCCGTTGCGTGAGGAGGTCATCCAGCGATTCACGAGCTCCGACGGAGAGATCACGGCCGCTGTCACGCGCAATGCCTACGGGGCGCTCGTGCTGAATACGGCGCGCGTCATGTTTGTCGACATCGATTTTCAGGAAGTCGGGGCAGGCGCCACGCTGAGTCAAATGTTTGGCGCCCTGTTGGGCCGCAAGCCGCCTTCCCCCGTTGCCCCCATTGAACAGCAGGAGCAAACTGCCCGCCTGCGCGTCGAGAACTTTGTCCGCGACAACCCGGCTTGGAATGTCCGCGTTTACCGCACGCATTCCGGGCTGCGGCTGCTGGCGACGCACGATCTGTTCGATCCGACGGGGGACGAAACGCAGGCCTGTTTCGTGGCACTCGGCGCCGATCCGCTTTATACGCGGTTGTGCCAGGCGCAGGCCTCGTTTCGCGCGCGGCTCACTCCCAAGCCCTGGCGCTGCGGGATTTGGAAACCGGCCGTTTCCTGGCCGCGCGACACGGGCGCGGCGCAGGCTCGTTTCGACGCTTGGCAGGCCAAATACTCGGCCAGCCAGGCAAAATATGCCACCTGCCGCCATCTGGCGACATTGGGCAACGCCACAATGCACCCCGACGCCGAAGTGATCGTGAAAGTTCACGACCATATCGCCCGCTGCGACGCCGCGCTGCCCCTGGCATGACGAGCCGGCGGCGGCGGGTTACACTCGATGCCTTCAGCAGCACCCACGAAATACGTCCGTGTTGCCGCTACTGTGTTTGATCGGTCGAACGGGAACCCGCCCGCCAGGTCGCCCAAGCCGCTACATTTGTCGCACGCCGCCCGCAGATTCACCCGCCCGAAAGCCCATCCGATGCTCAAGATTCATTCGACGATTAAAATCCTGGCGACGCTGATCGCCACGGCATGCGGATCCGCAGCGCCCTGTTTGGCCAAGGCTCTCGAGCCGCTTTCGCCAGGGGCCCGCCCCTTGGTTGTCGCGCCCGGTGGATACACGCGACAAGCACCCGTCAATACGGCGCGGCCGCTGGCAATGGCCGGCGAAGACGATCTCGATTACGTCGAACTAGAAATACGCCGCACCAAGGACGGACAACACGTTGTTTTTAATACCGACCAGATCGACGGTAAAACATCGGGCGCTGGCGCCGTCGGTGATCACACGCTGGCCGAGTTGCAGGCGCTGGATGCCGGCAGTTGGTTCGCCAAGCGCTTTGCCGGGGCCAAGGTGCTTTCGCTCGTCGAAGCTCTTGATCTGGCCAAGAACCACACTCGGTTAGTGCTGGTCTGCCAAGACGTCGAGCCGGCGCAGCTTGTCGAAGAAGTGAACACTGCCGACATGCAGGATCGGGTAGCCGTCACCGGCACCGCAGACGTTATCGCGCGAATCGCGCACGCGGCGGCTGGCAAAATCGCAATTCTCGGTCGACCGCCAGCCAGTGAGGACATCATTCAATGGGCCGCCCAGACAAAGCCCAATGCCATCTTGCTGCCGGCCGCGCTCGCCACTGCCGAAATCTGCCGGGCATTGCACAACTCGACAATGTCCATCGTGGCCGATTGTTGCAGCGGCCAAGACAATCACGAAATGTGGGAAAAGTTGACAGCCGCGGGCGTGGATGCCGTCCGCACGAATTTGCCAGAAGAGTTCCTTGTCGATGCGATCTCGCGGCGCGTCGACAAGCGGCCCGTGCAGATCGCCGCCCATCGCGGCCAGTTGCGTTATGCGCCGGAGAACACGGTGGCGTCGCTCGAAAAAGCGGACCACATGCTGGCCGACTTCGTCGAGATCGACGTGCAAACGACCGGCGACGGGGCATTTTACCTGCTACACGACGGTACGCTCGACCGTACTACGGATGGCCACGGGCGGGTTCGCCAGAACACAGCTGAGACGCTCGGCGGGCTGGACGCGGGGAGTTGGTTCGGGCTCCCCTTCGTAGGCACGCCGGTTCCCGAATTGCAAGAATACCTGGCTCACTTCCCGCCGCAAATGGGATTGTACTTCGACGCCAAGGACATCACGCCCGAGGCTCTGGCAGCGGCGGTCGCGCGGCATGGACTGGTCGAACGCACGGTCGTTTATCAGGGCCCGGTATACCTTGAGAAATTGAAGCAGATCGATCCGCGTATCCGGCTGTTGTCTCCTGTCGGCACCGTCAGCCACGTCGACACGCTGGCCAAGCGATTGGCTCCCTATGCCGTCGATACGCCCTGGAAGCTGCTGTCTCGCGACTATATCGCGCACTGCCACGAACTCGGAATCAAAGTCTTCTCCGACGCCAAGGGGGATACCACCGTCGACGGCTACGCCCAGGCGATCGAATGGGGCATCGATTTGATTCAGACCGATCATCCCTTGCGACTGTGGCGAGCGATCGAACGATTGGCGGCCAAGCCGTAGTTCGTTGCACGGACTTTTTGTTTGCCGGCGTGTCCGCTGGAATGCGTCGACGTTCCGATACGATACTCACTCGCGTTGCGAAAGAGCATGCCCCAGACTCGACCACGACTGCTCGTTATAGGCGCCGGCGGCTTTGTCGGTTCGCAAATCACACGCACCGCTGCCGAGGCCTGCGATGTTGTGGCAGGACTGCGCCGCGCCGCGGGCGAGGCGTCGAAATCGGTGTCGATCGACATCACACAGTCCGACAGCGTGCGCGCGGCGTTCGATGCGGTCCGCCCTGATGCCGTAATTCTTACGGCGGCGATGGCCGACATAGATCGATGTGAGCAGGAACAGGTCCTTGCCGAGCAAGTAAACTATTTTGGGCCGTTGCACGTAGCGAGAGAGTGTCAACGTTTGGGCGCGCGATTATTGTTTACGTCGACCGATGCCGTGTTCGACGGCACATTGGCCGCGTACCCAGAGGATTCCCAGCCTACGCCGGTGAATTTTTATGGCCGCACCAAGGCCCGTGCCGAGGCCGTCATTCAAGAACTGCTGCCCACTGCCGTGATCGTGCGATTTTCGCTGGTGTTGGGGCTTTCCCCGACGCCGGGCAATAACTCTTACGTCAACAAGCTGGCCGATACGTTGCGCGCCGGGCGCGAAGTACGGTCGCCCAGCTATGAGTTTCGCAATCCGATCGACGTCGGCACGTTGGCCCCACTTTTGGTGAAACTGCTACGGCAAGATGCGGCGGGCATTTTCCATATCGGCTCATCGGATAAGATGTCTCGCTACGAACTCGCGCGGCGGCTGGCTGTAGAGTTAGGGGCACCACCAGAGCTTGTCCGCCCGCAGACCGAACCGATCGCCGGACGCGCACCGCGCGGCACGGACGACTTTCTGGTTTGCGAGCGACTCCCCCATTTGATCGGATTCCGCGTTCCTACCTGCGATGAGGTCATAAAGCGAGCCGTGCATGGAACTGCCTAAGGCGATTCACGAACTGGAATTCAACCACGGGTCCGCCTATGGCGAGGAAGAAGCCGCGGCTCTGCGCGACGTACTGGCCGCTAGCGCCCCCTCATGCGGCCCACGCGTCAAGCAGTTCGAAGAAGCGTTCGCCACCTACTGCGGCACGCGTTATGGCTTGGCCGTGGCCAACGCGACGATGGGGCTCGAACTGGCCATGATCGCGGCCGGTGTGGGCCCTGGCGATGAAGTGATCACGACGCCGCTGAGTTGGATTTCCACGGCCAATGCAATCGCGGCACGCGGGGCCAAAGTCGTGTTCGCCGACATCGACCCCCGCACCCTTAATCTCGACCCGGCCGCAGTCGCTGCCAAGATCACGCCCCGAACGAAGGCGATCTTACCGGTCCATTTGTACGGTCAATGTTGCGACATGGACGCGCTGGTGGCCCTGGCTAAGCCGCGTGGCATTCGGATCGTCGAAGATTGTGCCCACGCTCCCGGCGGCGAATACAAGGGGCGCAAGGCCGGAGCCTTGGGAGACATTGGCGTCTTCAGCTTTCATCAGCAGAAGAATATGGTCACGCTTGGCGAAGGTGGCCTGGTTACCACAAACGATCCCCAACTCTACGAGCGGCTCCTTTCCTATCGTTCGCTGTGCTGTTTGACTTACGATCCCAAGGGAAAGTATCTGCCGATCGACGAGCGCGAACGCCCCATGGGCAAGCGCTATTGGATGTTGGACTTCGCCGACGTGGGATACAACTTCCGCCTGACCGACGCGCAGGCCGCCGTGGGGCTGGCACAATTAGCCAAACTCGATGGCTTCAACGCGCGCCGCCGCCAGATCGCGGCTCAATATGACCAAGGACTGGCTGGCATTCCTGGGCTGGGCCTGCCGTACGTCTCTGCGGACGTGGTACATACTTTCCACATTTATTGCGTGCTACTCGGTGACGAGTTCCCGTTGTCGAAAGAAGATTTCATGTGGGAGCTGTATACGAAGAAACGGATCAAGGTCTGGTCGCATTACATGCCCATGCACTTGACGACCGCGTATCGCCAGTTGGGACATAGCGAGGGAGAATGCCCCATCGCCGAAGCACTTTTCGCGCGCTACGTCAGCCTGCCAATTCATCCGCGGCTGACGAGCGACGGCATCGACTATCTGATTAATTCGATTCGGTCGCTGGCATGAAAGACTTTCCCACCACGGTGCGCGGACTGCAGCGAGACGAGCAACTCTTCTCGCTCGATTCCTCGATTTTTATTGCCCGCAGTCCTGGGCGGCTCGACTTGATGGGGGGCAACGACGACTATACCGGCGGCATGGTTTTCGAAGCGACCATCCGCGAGGCCACCTGGGCCGCCGTACAAGGGCGCCGCGACGGCCGCATTGTTCTTGTTAATCCCCAGCTTGCCGAACAGGGTTGGCAACACACCGTCGAATTCGCGCTCGACGACCTGACGGACGAATCACGTGTCCGCGAGCTGGTGAATCGCGATCCTACGATTCGTTGGACGGCCTATGTGCTGGGGCTCTTCTATTGGCTTCGCTGGCGGGCGCCCAAGCGCGTGCGGCAGGGAGCCACCGTGTACATCGAGTCCGATGTGCCCTTGAACAAGGGGGTCAGCTCGTCGGCCGCGATCGAAGTTGCCGTGATGAAGGCCGCGGCCAGCGCATACGGCATACCGCTCGAAGGAGTCGCATTGGCCGAGGCCTGCCAGTGGGCCGAAAACGTCATCGCCGAAAGCGCCTGCGGCATCATGGATCAAATCGCGGTCGTGCTTGGCGACGAAGGATGCGTGCTGCCACTGGTATGTCAGCCCTGTGTGCCACAACCGCTGGTGCGGCTGCCAGCGGATCTGACCTGCTGGGCCATCGACTCCGGCGTGTCGCACGCCGTGACGGGCATTGAATACGAAGCGGCCCGGGCGGCTGCCTACATGGGTTATAAACTGATCTGTGACTGGGAAGAGATCGCCGTGCGTCCCGATGACGCGTCGCCGATTCCGCGATTCACCGATGACCGCTTTGCTGGATATCTCGCCAATCTTTCGCCGTCGCTCTTTCGCGAGCGATTCGAATCTAGGTTGCCCGACCGGATGAGCGGCGCCGAATATCTGCGTGTCGCTCATGAGCACGTCGATCCCTTTACGAAGGCGCGACCAGAAATTGACTACGCCGTGCGGGCCTGTACGCGTTACGCCGTCGAAGAGAATGAACGCGTGCGCATGTTTGCCGAGTTGGCCCGCGGCGCCGATGCGACGGACGCGCGCTCGGCGGCGATCCTGATGGGCGAGTTGATGTATCAATCGCACTATGGCTATACCGAGACCGGTCTCGGAAACGAGGCGACCGACCTGCTGGTCCGGCTGGCGCGCGAGCAAGGTCACGCGCGAGGCATCTTCGGCGCGAAAGTTACCGGCGGTGGCGCCGGAGGAACGGTGGCCGTTTTGGGCTTAGCGGACAGCGAGCCGGCCTTCGAATGCCTCGTGAAGCACTATGCCGAGGCGCGCGGCGCGCGACCCTACGTGTTCCGCGGCAGCTCGCCCGGCGCCGATCGCTTTGGCGTGATCGAGCTTGCCCCAAGTGCTTCGTAGTCAATCAAGAGGATTGCACGTTCACCACGGAGACACTGAGGCACGGAGAGGATGAAGAGAAATACGTTAGAACCACGAATCACACGGATTGCACGAATTCGAAGAGGTGGGCGATCTCGCATCGACTCGACCGCAATTTTCCAGTGTTCGGGGAGGTCACACCATTGCATTCCTACGCGTCGTTCCTATGTATTGCTCCTACGCCTGGTGTCGATGTCTTGTTCCTATCCGTGTCATTCGTGTGATTCGTGGTTAAACCGAATTCCTACACGGCCGTCAGTCTCTCTCCGTGCCTCCGTGTCTCCGTGGTGAGCTATAAAAGAACCAAAGCAAGTCGTTCCCATGCCGCATGATGGACCAACTCCGCCGGTCGATCGCCGCTCGCGAGGGCTGTGGTTTTTGTTTTTGTTGGCACTGGCCAGCTTGATGTGGTCGGCCCAAGGAACCGCCGTCAAGTTTTTGGCACCCGCGGACGCCGCCGTTGAAGGGACCGATGCGCCGCCGACGCTGGGACCGATCACGATCACGTTCTTGCCCTTCTATGTGGCCACGGCTTTGCTGTTGCCATTATTGGTGCGCTTACGGCGTCGCGATAAAAAGACTTCCTGGCCGACGCCGCGCGACTGGTTGCATTTCGCCATCGCCGGTATCGCTGGGCAGGTACTGGCACAGTTAGGGATGACATGGGGAGTGATGAAGTCGCTGGCGTCGAACGCCGCGGTGCTCAACCTGCTGATCCCGGTCTTTAGCGCCCTGCTGGCATCGCTGATGCTCGGCGAGCGGCTAACCCGGCTGCGGATTTTATGCCTGCTCATCGGCCTTATCGGAGTCGCGCTAATGTCCGTTAACGACCTCGAGCAAAGCGACTTTCTCGAACGCGGCTATCTGAGGGGCAATTTGTTGATTCTGCTGGGCTGCCTGGGCTCGTCGTTTTACAACGTCTATTGCAAGGGGCTGATGACGAAGTTTCACGAAGTCGAGATTCTCATCTACAGCTATATCACAGCTTCGCTCGCCAGTTTGCCGCTTCTGCTATGGTGCGAGCCGCTCAATCCGGCCGCGTTCGCCGCGCTCGACGGACGAGGCTGGGCCGCCCTGGCCTTTCTGGCCGTGTTCATGTACACGGTCTCGATGCTGCTTTTCTTTTATGTGCTGGAACACATTCCCGTCACCGTGGCCTCGGCGGCGCTGTATCTGGTGCCGCTATTTGGCGTGCTGTTGGCCAGCGCCCTGCTGGGGGAACGGATGAGCACGCTCGCGCTCGCCGGGGCGGGCGTGGTGCTGGCAGCAACGGTGCTCATCATGCGTTACGACAGCGCCGTCTAAACGCCTTATATCGTTCGTGCTGCAATAACTGCGGCAGCCAATGAAGACGATTTATCTCGCACGTGCTTCAACGTGCTCGTCGTCGCAGTCCCATCGGCGCCGGTTAGGGTACCCGCTTCGCGCGCACCCGCCGGCCGTCGAAGTTGAAAGTCACCGCCTCGATCGCACCCTGCGCATCGATAACCCAACCGCCGCTAACTTCGGGCTCTTCGGTAATGAATTCTGTCGCGGATTGTGGATACAGCTCGAAGGCCGCCTGCCTGGGCAGTTTGACGAACAAACGGTCCTCTTGCCGCGAGACCATCGCCACCGAAGCGGCATTCAGCGCATAACTGCCGACAAAGCGTTCCAATTGGTCGGCCTCGCTGTGAACCATTTCCCGCTCTTCCGGCAGGAAGTCGGGCCATGCGTAGACAATCGCGATGGCGTTCATGGTTTCGTTTACGGCTCGATTGCCGGCGTCGGAATTGGTCATCACGACCGCACCTTGACCGCGATCCAGCAGAGCGATGAAATTGCAGCGGAAGCCCTCATTTCCGCCGCCATGCTCAAAACGCCGTGTCGTACCACGTGTGACTAGAAAGGGTCCAAGCCCGACCGGGCCACCCCCTTGCGGTGTGAGCATCTGGTCGATCATTTCACGACTCAGAATTCTCTGTGATTTCCCTTCGTGGGTCAGTTGTAGTTCGATCGCGTAGCGCGCCATATCCGAGGGAGTTGTCCAGAGTCCCGCCGGAGCTTGCTCGGGATAGACGTGCCATCGTCCCACGACCGGCTGGCCCCGGTCGTTGTGTGCCGTCGCTGCCCGTGGTTGCAAGCTCTCTGGCAGCGGCTGTGCGAACGTGCTGGAGGACATTTCCAGTGGGGCGAGCACCGTCTCGCGCATCAGGTCCGCGAACGGTCGCTGCGTCACATCCGTCAACAGCATTTGCACGATCGTTGTGCCGCCGCCCGAGTAGCGGAAACCGTGCCCCGGCACTTTATCGACGCGTACCGGCGCGGTGTTCGCCGGTTTCAATCCGTCGAGGATCTGTGGCACGGTGGGAAGCGTCGCTCCCACGGCGTAACCGGGGAAACCGTGTACGGTCAGGCCGGCCGTATGGCTGAGCAGGCCGCGTAAATCCACAGCGTGCTGACGCGTAAAGTCATTCTCCGGGACGTGCCACGACTTCAACTGTTTATTGACGTCGGCATCCAATTCGAACGTTCCCGCTTCGACCAGCTTCAGCGCCGCGAGCGCCGTGACGGGCTTGCTCATCGAGGCCGCCTGGAATAGCGTCTCGCTAGTCACAGGCCCGCCGGCCGTGGCATCGGCGACGCCATATCCCTTGGCCCATTCGATCTGATAATTATTGATCACCGCCACGCTGACAGCAGGGACGTGATCTTGCGCCAAGCGGTCCGTGATCGACTTGGGCACCGTCCGCCCCTTGATTCGCACGGCCGGAATCAAACCTTGTTCGACCGCCGCGATTCTTTTTTGCACTTCCGGGCTGTAATCGGCCGACGTGGCCACCGAGACCAGTGGCCATAAGGCGAGCACGACCAACCGAATGGCAACCGAGCAGCGCATCGATGTCCCCCCGCATGAGATTGGCAAACCGAGGATCGTTTGCCATGCTATTCGACGGCGCGGTGCAAATCTTGCAGATTCGCCCGCTCCGTGCGCCCCTTCCGCGCTCCGTCCTCAGCGCGCGGGACTTTCTAACGGCGCACTTTTGCCGACGGCAGGCGCCGTCTGAGATGATTCTAGCGTGACGAATAGGGGCACGCGCAGCGGAACCCGTCGAGTTCGCAGTCGGGGTCTTAGTATCCCAGCGTGATCACGGTCCAGTTCGGAGCATCGCTGTCGTAATACCAGCGCGTGCTCCCCCCTTCTTTCGCATCGCCGTCTTCCTCGGCATTCCAGTAATCCCAGCCGAGTTGGAAACAGGCCGAACCGGTGATCTTCACCCGCGCTTCGACCCACACCTTGCTTGGCTTCCCGATGTCGCTGCGCCCGCAAGAATACCAGTGATAGACCTTGTCTTGCTGGTCGCTGGGCTGCACGGTTGCATAGCCGCCCGACAGGGTGAAGGGCATCGGATCGTACGTGCCGGCAAGCGTCGTGCCGTATCCGAACCAGGGGCTGCGGATGTACAAACCACCGCACATGGTGGAACCAAAACTCTGATTGATCGCGACGAAATGCTCACCCTTGATGATCACATGCAACTTTAAATAGCTGATCGAAACCGTCCCCACTTCGGTGCGGCGCGAGGTATCGCAGACCGCCTCGCACCAGGGGATGGCCCAAGTGTAGCCGGTGGGCGGGAGGGCGATCTCGACCACGTCAGCAGGCCAGGCAGGACCAGAGTTTGCCGGCTGCGGCGGAGTACTCGCCGTGACCGGAGGATTAGCAGGTGGCGCCGGCGTATTCACTGGCTCAATGTACGCATTCTGCCAATTGCACCCGGCCAGCGAACTGAGTGCGCAGAGTAACACCGCAAACAATTTGAGGGACATAACAGAGAACTTCCTTCGCGCGTGGCGGCTCGAATGGCCGCAGAATAACGCGCCCCCGTATGCACGATGCGACGGTACCGACACAAAGGTCGAGACCCTATTCCCGTCGCGACGTGACTACTAACCCGAACTGGCAGCCCTATTGGAGGCCAGATAGCCGTAAAAGTCCAGTGCCTGGCTGCGAAATCTGGAGTTCCGACGCCGATTTTTCATTAGGGAGGCCAGCCGGCTCGCCTCAGACGTCGGCTACCGGCCTCGGCCAGGCAGCGGCACAATTATCTCGAACCGCCGGAAACGTCGGCCCGGCGTGCGACCAAGAGAGGTCAAACCAAAGATCACCTGCCCAAGGGTGGCTGAGGGGACTCGAACCCCCGACTTCTAGAACCACAATCTAGCGCTCTAACCAACTGAGCTACAACCACCATCCGCGAAGAATCCGAATATAGTGGCAGCGAAAAAGGGGGTCAACGGCGGCCGCGCCGCGGAATGTCCCGTAGCAGCAGGCCGGGCGGCACTTTTCCCTTGGCGGCGCAAGCTTGTCTCGTAACTCCGTTTACAACGCGCGGGACCGAACCGCTGAGCGGATCAGTTCGCCACCGGGGCGGCCGGCGCAGCCTTGCCCGTCATTTCTCGCTCTATCTTCAGGAACACGTCCCCATGATCCAGGTTCACCATGTCGGCCTTCAATTCCACGATACGGCGGAAGGCAGCCGGATCGTTCTTGGTTTGCAAAACCATGATTTTTAGATTTCGCTCGCGGCAGGCCTCGCTCAATTCCGGGCTGAGTTGCCGCAGCCCCGTTTCAACGATGTTGGCCTGATATCGTTCGACAGCATCGCGCACGTCGTCGACGTTTCCAACGTTCACTTTCAGCGGCAGTTTCTTGTCGAGCTCGCGGAATTCCAGTGCCCGATCGGCCCGATCGAACCAGAAGAAGCAGTCATTTTCCATCCCCACGTCGTAGACCATGGCAATCAGCTGCTTAAGGTCTGCGTTCTTAACGTCGAAATAGACCTTGATCTTCCCCTTGATCGCCCGCAAGTAGGGATCGAGCCGTGGCACCTTTTCACCGGCAAACTTCTTGTTGAACCAGCTGCCCGCGTCGAGCTCGTCGATTTCGGAGCTGGTTAGTTGCGAGAGAAACCCTTTGCCGTTAGTCGTGCGGGTTAGCCACGGATCGTGCAGGAGGTACATCACCCCGTCCTTGCTGGTCCGCACATCGACCTCGACGTACGCGACGCCCCAATCGATACAAAGCTGGGTGGCAGCCATGGTATTCTCAGGCGCATACTCATTGGCGCCACGATGGCATACGACCTCGACCGCATCTACATGCGCCGCCGCAAGCAAGCTCGCTGCGAAGATCCAGCAGAACGACAATCTGTGCCAAAGGCGGTTCATAACGGCTCCTGTAGTTTCCACGACGGCTGGTGACCTTGGCATTAGAATGTCATTATTGTGCGCTGGCGGCAGGCGTGGCGAAAGGGTCTCAACATGCCAACCAGTTGTCGCCAAATCGTGTGGCGGCCGGCCGGCTATCCAGATCGCTAGAGATACAACCGTGACTCAATCTGCCTATCCATCGCGCATTGCATCGCTGTTGGCCAGCGGCACCGAGATTCTGTACGCACTTGGTTTGGGGAACCGGGTCGTGGCCATCAGCCACGAATGCGATTACCCGGCCGCAGCGGTCAGCAAGCCTCGCGTTACGACCAGCAACGTGGCCGCGCCCACCAGCGGCGAGATCGACGCCCAGGTGCGGCACATGCTGGCCGCAGGGCAAGCTCTGTACGGAATTGACGGCGCGCGATTGTCACAATTGGCGCCAGAACTGATCGTTACTCAGGCGCAATGCGACGTCTGCGCTGTGAAGTACGAAGACGTGCTATCGCTGGTGCGTTCCGAGCCCGCGCTTTCTGCTACGGAAGTCGTGGCGCTCAATCCCATGACGTTCGACGACATTCTGACCGACATCCTCCGCATCGGCGAGGCCACCGGAGCGCAAAGGGCCGCGGAGTCGTACGTCACGGACCTTCGCCAGCGCGTCACCCAGGTGCAGCAACGCGTTGCCCGCCTGGGCGCGAATGATCGGCCGCGAATCGCTGCTATCGAATGGATCGAGCCCGTCATGCTGGCCGGAAACTGGATGCCCCAGCTCGTCGAATGGGCCGGCGGCGTGCAACCGTTACCGCAAGGCGGACGGCACAGCACGTACGGTGACTGGCGCGACATCATCGCTTTTGACCCGCAGGTCGTGCTCGTCATGCCGTGCGGATTCGACCTGGCCCGCGCCGTGACGGAATCTCGTGTGCTCACGGCAATACCGGGCTGGAATGAGCTCTCGGCAGTGCGTGCCGGCCGGGTTTACGCCGTGGATGGCAATGCGTACTTCAATCGGTCTGGACCGCGGATCGTCGACAGCCTCGAGATCCTGGCCGGCCTGCTCCATCCCGAGATTTTCGGCTGGCCATCGCGCACCGTTGAGGACGTGCCGGTTTGGCAACCGCTGCTCTGACAACGGCGCCTAAATACCAATTGCTCTCACGGCCGCGATGCGACGAGCGTGCCTCATTCGCGTTCCGCGCGCACCAACTGCGGCAATCGCCCGCGATGCGTCGGTTCGTCCTGATCGCGCAACAGTCCCCACCGACTGGCTTGCCAAAGCTGCTTCGTGTGCAATTCGAGGGCCGTTAGCCAGCCATGCTGCCAGCAGGCGGTATCGATGCACACGGCGAAACCCAAGTCGTTAATCTCGCAATCGGCCTGCTCCGTATGCCCGACGATCACAGGCTTGCCTGAATAATGCGGCCGCATTTCGGCGGGATCGAATAAGGCCCAGCGCAGCTGATGATCCGGCTGCGCGCTCATGGGAAGGTCAGGCAGGTAGTGCGCATGCGTGAAAATAAATTCGTCGGTTTCAAAATAGGGCCGGCACTCCTCCAGAAACCCCCAGTGCCTGGCGGGAATCGCGTCCAAGCCTCCGCCGAATCGGTACGAGTTGAGCGTAGTTACTCCGCCACAGTTTTCCCAATAACGCAACGCCGGTTCGCTATCGCGGGACGCAAACAACATCTCCTCATGGTTGCCCCGAATCAGTATCACCTGGCACTGTTGCTTGAGTGCGATCAGACGGTCAAGCACCTGGCAGCTGTCATGTCCTTGGTCGATCAAGTCGCCCAAAAAAACCAATTGATCCTGCGGCGCCGGAACAATGGCTTCCAGCAGCGCGTCGAGCGCGTGGACGCAACCATGGACGTCGCCAATGGCTATCAGACGATTCTGAAGTATGTTCATGTGCGCCGTGGGTGACTGTGCCCGCGAGTACCAGGAAAACTCAACAATACGAGTTGCCGGGCGACGGAACAAGCAGCCATCGGCAGACCGGCGCATCTGTCAGTCCTAGCGCATCGTCGGCTGTGACGATTCTTGCTGCGAGCTCGGTCGACTTTAGCCGTTTCTCGCTGGCCGAACGGTACAGACGATCAACACGTGCAGTTCGTCGCGCGCTCTGTGGGGCATGCAGCGATGGCCAGACGAGGAAGATACTTCCAAAACCGGAAGGTGCCTTGTGATACTCGGCGGGCCAGCTTATGGTGCGTCCAGCCCGTGTTCCACTCCGTTCACGGGTCAGGGTCGCCGGTATGCATCGCCCGCCGTGTATGCCTCTGCCGGCGACCCGATACGTTTTTCCACGTACACGATTGCACGGTCCGTGCTCGCGAAACAATGCAGTCGCGCGAAGCGACTTTCGACGGCGTTGTGCGTTTCTACGGGCCGGCGGCGATATACGCTGTGGAAAACCCCGACCAACTCAATCGGCCGATCTTGACACGCCCAGGCGCCGTTGCACCGCGCCAGATCGGAGCCGCCTAGGGCACAGACGACAACGTGTCCATTTCCGTCAGCGAGCTCTTATCGCGGACCAACGCTCACGCGACCAAGGGCCTTACCTGGGACGCAGACGGCAATGGCTCGTTCCGTGCGGCCGAAAGCATCCAGCGCAGTCAGTTTTCCTAATTGTTCGACTCGACTAACAGCACCTGATCCGTCGTCGTCGACACGGCCGCTGCCCCATCATTTGTGCCGCCTTCAACGGCCCGCGGGCGAACTGATAGCGACGGTCAGCAGCACCTTTGCGAACTGGGGCACCGATAACCAGACAGCGCAGAATGGTCAGCCAGCAACCAGCTTGAATGCCCTGCGTGCAAAACGTCGGTTCGAGTAGGGGTCGTCGATCTAGGGGCTTGCGCGACATGCTAAACCCAGGAAGGCATTAAATGCACGTCCCAAACAACGCCACTGCACCGAGATGCACTGGGGGCAAGTCGTTAGCTTCAAAGCACGGGCGCCGCCAAATAACCGATTGATCTTTGTTCTTAGGGAACGGCACAAAGCTAGATCCACGCCTGATTAAGAACAGCACTAGGCAATCCACGAACCGCTTCGGCGCAACGGGCTTTCTATCCGTGGTCAGGTCGCCTCCACGTTGGCCGTCAGGCATTCCATTTGCAGCGTCAGGCTGGCGCGCTTAGAACCTTGAATATCGAGACTCCAAAGCCTGTGGTCCGACCGTGTATCGTCGGTGCATCATGACGCGTTACAAGACTACAACCGTTCGTGGCCAGCAGCATTTTTATCGTGAAGCTGGCGCCCCGGACGCGCCGACCCTGGTCTTGCTGCACGGCTTCCCAAGCTCGTCGCACATGTACCGGGATCTGATTCCCCAACTTGCCAGCAAGTTTCACCTCGTCGCCCCTGACTATGTCGGATTCGGTTATAGCGATGCTCCCCGCGTGAACGAGTTTTCCTATACGTTTGATAACCTCGCGGCTCACGTCGAGGAATTGCTTCTCCGCAACCTCGGACTCACGAAGTTCAGCATCTACGTGCAGGATTACGGGGCACCTGTGGGCTACCGTATCGCATCAAAGCACCCGGATGCCATTGAAGGGATCGTTGTGCAAAATGGCAATGCCTACATCGAGGGCATTGGGCCGGCCTTCGATCCGATGAAACCGTTTTGGAAGAACCGGAACGCCGAGACCGAGAAGCCTGTGCGTGCCATGGTCACGCTCGATACGACCAGGTTTCAGTACACGCACGGCGTCCAGAACCCTACGGCAATCAATCCAGACTCGTACACCTTGGATCAGCATTTCCTCGACCGCGACGGCAATGCCGCGATCCAATTGGAACTGCTGCACAATTATCAATCCAACGTCGCGCTTTACGACGGCTGGCATGAATATTTTCGTAAGTATCAGCCGCCGATGTTGATCGTATGGGGGAAAAACGATCCGTTCTTCACCATCGAAGGTGCCAAGGCTTATCTGCGAGATATCCCCAAGGCGGAACTGCACCTCATCGATACCGGACATTTCGCGCTCGAAGAGCATTGCGATTTTATCGCTGGCAAGATTCGCTCGTTTTTCACATAGCACCTTCGATCTTGGTTCACACGTTGGGCGGGAGTGCAGCCGTGGGGTTTCAAAATGACGCGACCGTGATTCTTGTTCACGGTGCCTGGGCGGATGGCTCGAGCTGGAGCCGTATCATCCTTCCGCTCGACAAAGTAGGGCTTCAGGTAATCGCCGCTCCAATTCCGCTCACGTCTTTGAGCGATGACGCAGCGGCATTGCAGCGGGTGATCACCAGAACCAGAGGGCCGATCCTTTTGGTTGCTCATGCCTATGCCGGGGCAGTAATCGCGGCCGTGAACGATAACCGGGTGAAGGGACTCGTTTACATCGCGGCCTTGGCCCCCGACGAAGGCGAAACCGTTGCTCAGGTGTTTTACAAGGATGAACCGCATCCCCAGGCTCCCAAGCTCGTCCCCGACACAGACGGGCTCATATGGATGCCGGACGACGGATTCGGCAACGCCTTTGCGCATCATGCCAGCAAAGAGCAAGTGCTTCTTTCCAAAGCAGTGCAGCGGCCCATTGCGGTGAAGTGCATTCAGGAAGCTGCCCCGAGACCACTCTGGAGGTCACAGCCCACTTGGTATTTGTTGGCCGAAGAGGACCGGATGATCAACCCGAAGACTCAGCACTTCATGGCGAACCGAATGCAAGCGACTATCAGCGCCCAGAAGGTCGACCACGCGCCGTTGTTAACGGCACCCGCCGCGGTCACGGAATTGATTCTCACCGCGGCGAAGGCCACGCTCTCATAGCCTAGGGCCAATCGCCCCCTTTCTTAAGAGAGGATATCCCCGCGCGTGTGATTGTCATTGATCATTTCGGCGGACCGGATGTTCTGGTTTTCAAGGACATCTCGGAACCCGAGCCACAGCCAGGCCATGTCGTCATCCAGATCAAGGCCTTCGGCATCAATCACGCTGAAATGCACGTGCGCCGCGGCGAATGGGCTGAATCGATGCCTATCAGCGGCATTGAATGTGTCGGGATCGTGAAAAGCTGTCCAGGCGGCGAGTTTGCCGTGGGGAGCAAAGTTGCCGCGTTAATGGGAGGTCTTGGTCGAACGATCAACGGAAGCTACGCGGAGTTTACGCGAGCACGCGTGAGCGGCGTCGCTCAGATTCAAACTGCTCTGCCCTGGGAAGAGGTCGCTGCGATTCCCGAGACATATGCCACCGCTTGGTCGTGCCTGTTTCGAAATCTCGACATCAAGCAGGGACAGACGCTCGTCATTCGCGGCGCAACGTCATCATTTGGATTGGCGGCACTGAATATGGCGGTGGATGCCGGAGTCAAGGTGATTGCCACGACACGCAATCGTGACCGTTTCAGGAAACTCGAGGATCGAGGGGCGATGCGCGTCGAACTAGAAGGTCCGGATCTTTCCAAACGAATCGCTGAAGCGAAACAGATTGACGCCGTTTTGGACCTCGTGGGAAACAGCACGATCTTGGATTCCCTCGACATGCTTCGCCGAGGCGGACGGGCGTGCCTTGCCGGCTGGCTGGGAGGGCTTGCTCCGATCGCCGACTTCAACCCGCTGCTGCAAATGGCGAGCGGCGTCTACCTGACATTTTTTGGCAGCTTCGTCTTTGGCACGCCGCAGTTCCCCCTGTCCGACGTTCCATTGCAGGACATCGCTCACAAGGTGGCCGAAGGACGGTTCGATGCCAAGCCATCTCGCGTATTTCGTTTCGACGACATCCGCGAGGCGCATCGCGTCATGGAGGCCAACGAAGCGAACGAAAAAATGGTGGTCGTAGTTGACCCTCGGTGAACGCAAGTCCGCCGAAATCGATAATATCCCGCGCAAAAAGCTCACAACCCCGGTATAGGGAAGCTAATCGCTCGCAGAGCCGCCGCCGGCCGCATCCGCCGATTTCTCATCCTGCGCCTTTTTTTTCTCCAGCAGGCTCTCGACCTCGGCGATGGGCAACGAAATGTCGTACCAGCCGATCATCATTTCGTCCCAGGTCTGCGGGCCCCAAAGAATCGTCTGGGTTGGGTCTGGATTGTAAGGATTCTCGGGTGAATTGTCGTACGACGCGGTACACAAAAGCTTTGTCCCTTGCGGGATCAACTTCGGTTCAGCAAGAATGAAGCTATTCTGCCAATTGAAGTCATACCGCGGCACGTCCAACAACACTTCGTGCTTGCCGTCCGGATAGGTTATTTCGTACCGGAACGACTTGCCGCGAATGTGCATGTGCGGGAACATCGACATCACCAGGGTATCGCGGGTAAAGGTCTTATCGGCTTCGACCGTGTAGTTCGCATCCCCGGCCGGGATGTTCAACTGATGGTACGACACGTTGGTCGTCGACATCTGGTGCGTTACATCTTTCTTGTCCATAAACATCAACCCCACCGCGCTGCGATCAGTCTGCTCCGACCCGCAAGGCGTGTAGTGCATTTGAAAGACCAACTTAGAACCGGCAGGGATTTTCCTGGCCACTCCGTCAGGCGCGATGACGGGCCGTGTACCTGGAGCAAAGCCGGCTAAGAAGCCAAACCCCGAAATATCGTTGTCGGCCAGGGGTCCACCGCGGCGGCGTCCGCCAGTTCCCGCGCCACGATTGCCGTCGCCTTGTTGAGAGTTGCCGTCTTCGTCGCGTGCTACGTTCTGGCTCCCTTCGCCCGCACCGGCACCGCCAGCTCCGCCGCCGCCCGAGCCGCCACGCCCCATGCCTCCGGTTGCAGGTTGCACGAACACAATGATGTGATGTACGACCTTGCGGTTACCTGGCATGCACTCGACGATTTTCACCCATTTGTCTTCGGTAAACTTCGGGTCAACGACATAATGCCGATAGGCTTCGACACCGTCGGCCTTCACGTTTACGGGTTCGTCGGTCATATAAACGATTTGGTCGGGCGCCTGCGGCATCAGCCAGCCTTCCGCGAAGTCCTTGGGCTTCGGCAGGTCGGCCGCGTTCCCCTCGGGACAACCGTTGTCGACCCAAGCGTAGATCTGGGCTTTTTCGTCATCGCTTAATCGCGCATCATTGGCAAAGGTGCCGTGCGTGGGGTTCGCATGCCAGGGAGGCATCCGCTGCTCGCGGACGACTTCGGCGATCATTTCGCCCCAACCGGCTACTTCGTCATAGCTGGTCATGGCGAATGGACCGATCTGACCGTCGCGATGACATTCTTGGCAACGGCTCTGGAAGATCCGTGCGATCTGATTCGAATACGTGACCTCCGATTTTTCCTTCGGCGGACGCACGCGGCCAATCAGGCATCCCTTCACGTCGGTCGATGCGACGCTAATCTCCTTGCCGGCCAGCAGCTCGCCGAGCGCCTCGGCCAAGTCGCGGCGCTCGGCCTTGGGCTGTGCATAGCCGACGCCCGCGCCAAAACTGTATTGCCCATCAATGCGACCGTGATAGCGCACAATGCTCTGCGGGTCGAGGACGAAAACCTCCGGGGTGCGGGTGGCGCCAAACGCGTCAGCAACCGCATTGCCAACATCCTTAAGAAGCGGGAAAGTGAGACCATGAGTTCGGGCAAACTGGTCAAGTTCGGAAATCGAGTCTTGCCGGTTGGCATCGATGCCCAAGAAAGCGACGTCCTGCGACCCAAACTCCGTCGCAAGCTGCTGCAGTCGCTGCCCATATAATTTGGCGATCGGGCACTCGGCGCCGAGGAAAACGACGACCACCGCCTTTTTGCTTTGGAAGTCTGCGAGCGAATACTGCTGACCGCGGAAGTCCTTGAGAGTGAAGGGCGCGATCTTGCTGCCCACCGGCGACTTCGCAGCAACGGGCGCCCCAATATCCGGCTTGCCTTCGGCGGCCGTCGCGTGGCAAGCGAACATGGTCGACGCCGCCAATCCCAGCAGCGCAAAGAAATCTCGCATGGTCTCGCCCATCCTTTTAAAGAACAAAGTCTGATCGCAATTCAAATGTCTATAGACGTTTTTTGCGCCCGAACCGCGATTTACAATTCTCGTTCGCACTAGGCGCTTGCCGCCTAATGGCATTTGCTCATTGCCGGCCGCCGGTAACGGTACGCATGAGCGTCAGCAGCATTTCCAACTCCTGCTTGCTCAATGCGCCGTCGTGATTTTGATCGACGAGGTCAAAACGCTCGCCAATCCGACCAGGCACTTCTTCCTTCGTGAGCTTGCCATCTTTGTTGACGTCGAGAGCGGCCAACACCTTGTCGGGAGTGAACTGCTCAAACGAGCGCCCCCCCGAGGGTCGCGCGGGCATCTCACCCTTGGGAAACACCTCGACGTAGAAGCCGATCATCATCTCTTCGAACGTTTGCGAGCCCCAGGTCACGATCTTGTTGGGATCGGGATTCGAAAGATTCTCCTCTGAGTTGTCCCAATGGGCGGTGCAGACGAGCTTGGTCCCCTTCGGCAGCATTTTCGGTTGGTCCAGCAGGTACGTCGTCTGCCAGTTGAAGTCGTACCGCGGCACGTCCAGTAGGATTTCCTGCTTGCCGTCGGGGTAGGTGACTTCGTAACGGAACGACTTGCCCCGCGTGTGCATGTGCGGAGTCAAGTTGGCGACGAGCGTATCGTGCTCGAACTTGCCTTCGGCCGTCACCTGGTAGTCGGAGTCGCCCGGCGGAATGGCGAACAACATGTTGGCCACCGATGTGCTGCGGGCCACCCATTTGACCTTATCAGGATCAGTGAATTTGAGACCGACATAGCTGCGATCCTTGGCGGGCGTGCCGTTGGGCGTATAGTGCAATTGAAACACGAGCTTGGAGCCAGCCTTTACGTGCATGGCCGTCGTGCCATCGGTGTGCAACATGGGGTTCATGCCCGGCGCGTAGCCGGCAATCATGTTTCCGCTTTCGATCCCACCACCCCCGCCGCGCCGTCTATTCGGGTTCGGCCCGCGCCGGTTGGCATCGCCACCTTTGGCTTGGTCGCCTTTTGTGTCGCCGCGATTCGCATCGCCACGACCCAAAAATCCACCGCCGGCACCCGGCGGTTGCACGAAAACTAGAATGTGGTGCACCGTGTCCAGGCTGCCGGGCTTGGCTTCGGCGGCCATCAGCCATTTGTCCTCTGTCCAGCCGGGATCGACCGAGAAGTGGTAGTATTCAATCACGCCTTCGGCGGGCACATCCACCGGCCCGTCGCCGATGTAGACGATCTGATCGGGCTCGCCAATCACCCAGCCATCGGTAAACTCTCGCGGCTTCGGTAGATCGGCGGGATTCCCCTCGGGGCATCCAC
Organism: Pirellulales bacterium; assembly: GCA_036490175.1. NCBI lineage: Bacteria > Pseudomonadati > Planctomycetota > Planctomycetia > Pirellulales > Pirellulales bacterium. The sequence goes on from DASXEJ010000002.1 coordinate 37,436, forward strand.
TGTCGACCCAATCGGCGATTAGCTTCTTGTTCTCGTCACTGAGTCGCACATCGTTGGAAAACTTGCCATGCCCCTTGTCCGCATGCCAGGGCGGCATGCGTTCCAGGTCGACCACCTCGCGAATCATCTCGCCCCAGCCGGCGACTTCGTCGTAGCTGGTCATGGCAAAAGGACCGATCCGGCCCGGGCGATGGCATTCGACGCAATGATCCTGAAAGACGCGCGCGATTTGATTGCTGTATGTAATCTTCGCATCGGCAACCGGTTGACGAACGCGGCCGATTTTGCAGCCGACGGCCTCTGTACTTGGCACGCTAACCCCTTGGCCGGCGACAAGTTCGTTGATCGCTTCGGCCAAGTCGCCGCGCGTCGCTTCCGGGCGCTGATAGCCGACGCCGTCGGCAAATCCATACTGATCGTCGATGCGGCCGTGATAGCGCACCACACGGCTGCTATCGAGCACGAACATCTCCGGCGTACGCTCGGCACCGAATTGATCGGCTATCTTGTTGCCAGCGTCCTTGAGCAGCGGAAAGTCGATGTGGTGCCGTGAGGCATAGGCGGCAATCTCTTCGATTGAATCTTGCCGGTTCGAGTCGATGGCCAAAAACGCCACCTTGGAATCTTTGAACTTCGCCGCCAGGTCGGCAAGCCGCGGACCATATAGTTTGGCCAGCGGACATTCGGCGCCGACAAAAGCCACGACTACCACGTCGGCATCCTTCACGTCGGCCAGGGAATACTCCTTGCCGAATTGATTCTTGAGGGAAAAGTCGTCAATCTTCTGGCCGATTGAGCTCGACTCGACGGCGCCTACCCTGGTCCCGCAACAGACCACCGCAGCACAAACAACAACGGCGAGGTTCGAACGCAGCATGACAAACCTTTCTGTGGTGGACGTAAGCGGTCGGGGGCCGTATGGCATTCGATTACAATTTGCGTCGCATCGATGCAACTAAACGCTAGTTAGACGTGCGATCGTGAGCGTTTGGTTCGCCATCGGCCGGAAAAAACTTGTCGAGGCGTGGCTGTGCCTCGGAACGGAATTGGTTCGCCTGCTCGGTAGTCAGGGCCTTGCACATTTCGTCCATGACTTGTTGCAGTTCCGTGCGCATTTCCCGTATCGTGTGCGTGCGAATGTGATCCAGTTCGGGTTGATGCGCGCGGACAATCGCTTGAATATCTGCCTGCTGCAATTCGGTCAGGTCAAGGTCTCTTTGCATCCGATTGGCGACGCGGCTCAGCAGATCGCTCCAATCCTCGGGCTGTCTCGACCTCGGGAATGCGCGCATCGCCGCCGCGCCACAAAGCAGCCCCGCGACGAATACGACCATCACGAGCAGAAGCGAAATCCACGGCCGGGCGCGATTGCGCCGCCCTGAGGGAAGCCGTGCCTCCATCGTCGCGCTGCCGACGTTTCCTCCCATTTCGTCACTTTCTTCGAAGCGCATCATGGTTCGATCACGCTCCGTAACGCGTCGGGGCCCGTCGCCATGACAGCGGCGTCGGAAAGAGAGGCCAAGTTGTCATTCGCCGGTTGCGTCGACCATGCGGCCGCGATCACTGCCGCCGACAGTACACAAGCTCCTATCGAGGCCAGCGACAAACGGTGATCAATCATGCTGGACCGGCCGTGCCTGATCCGCTGGATCACCCGATCGCTCACGTCAATTGCGACATCTGCATCGGCACCCATTTGTGCGCCAAACTGCCTGAGGAGCTCAAAGTCGTTCATGTATGGCGTCCCCCACCGTTTCGCATGCCGACTGAACGTTGTCGATGCCTAGCTCGGCAAAAAATGCACGCATCTTGCGACGTGCCCGAAATGCTTGCACCTTGACCATAGTTTTTGACCAGCCGGCCAGTCGCGCGGCCTCGTCGATGCTGTGACCTTCGATGTAAATCAAGACCAGTGCCAGCCGATCTCTCGGAGGCAACCGATCCATCAGGGCGCGGACCAGACGGACGACTGCCGCCCGATCCAACACTTCGATCTTGTGTTGTGCCAACTGGCGCCACCATTCGTCGTCGCGGCCCGATTCCGCGCGACGGCGGTTTTTCTTCCAATACCGGTATCCGACGCGGGTCGCGATTTGCTTCAGCCATCCGGGGAAGTTCCCTTCACGAAACTTGGGAAGGCTGAAGTAGGCATCGACGAACACTTCCTGAACCAATTCTTCGACAACCGCCGGATCGTTGGCGAACACCCGCATGCGGCGCGCGATCTGAGTCTGATAGCTAGCTACGATGCGCGCGTACGCCTCCCCGTCTCCCTCCAAACTCCTCGCCAGATTGCTTTGCTCGGTTGGTTCACTCAACCGTCAACCCACTTGGTAGCCGCCCCGGCACAAACAGTGTCCGGCGACCGCGAATACAGGTGCGCTACAGTAGTAATGGCCGGTTTATCGATTCGGTTACACCGGATTTCGAGATTTTTGTGAATTTCGTCGCCCCGCGGCACCAAGATGCCAGCAACAACCTGCCAACGGCGGGCCGGCGCCGCGTGCAGCCGCAGGCGATCTAGCATACCGTCTAGGCAATTTGTCCCGAAGAACCTCGGTTTGATTCGTGCGTCCCCCTGGCAGGAACGCCCCCAACCGGCAACATCCTCGCCTGCGGAGAAGATGGTCGCGTGATGGCGGCCCCGGCAAGTTCACGCCACACGTAGGCGTTCCCAAGGCCCGGGCCACAATGTCGCTCTTGGGTCGTGTTTCAGAAGACGGCGGCCAGTCCTGCGGGCAGGGCGCATTTACCCCGGCAGAGCGACGATCGCGACAGAATCGGCCTTCATTTCACGACAGAGCGCCGTCGATGGAGTTCGTCCTGGCGAGGCGTTATGATGCTCTCGCATTGAATCCTCAACTTCTGCGCAAAGGTGCGAATTATGACAATGGTTATTCGGCAGATCACTTTGGCAACTATTCTTGTCGCCTGCGTCAGCGTCACGCACGGGGCGGACACCTACACGGTCGATCCGGTCCATTCCTCGATTTCGTTCATGATCTCCCATGTCGGAATCAGCAATATTCACGGACGATTCAACGACTTTTCGGGGAAAATCACGATCGACCAGGCGGATCCGGCCAAATCGAGCTTCGCGTTATCAATTCCGATGGAGAGTATCGATACCAACAACGTCAAACGCGACGAGCATCTGCGGGCGCCCGATTATTTCAACGCAAAGCAGTTTCCGACCATGTCGTTTCAAAGCACGAGTGTCGCAGCGGTCGACGGCGGCTTTAAGGTGACAGGTGACTTGGATATGCACGGGGTTTCCAAGCCCGTTTCGTTCACGCTCAAGGGGGGCGATAAAGTCGTTGAATTTCCCAAGGGAACCAAGCGGATCGGTCTGGTGTCGACGTTCTCGATCCGACGCAGCGACTTCGGCGTCAACGCCGAGCCCAAGGCACTGGGCGACGAGATCCCCATTTTCATCGGTATCGAGGCGGCCAAGACCGAGGCAGCCAAGTAGGCATACACCGTGGCGGCATGTCGCGCGGCGAGTCTCGCCGCACGCTAGGCTGGCCTGACCACGACGGAAGCTGTGGCCAATGCTTGATGTCTTCCTGCTGGCGAAAGTGCTGCTGGTTGGTGGACTGACGGCGGCCGTGTCTATGCTTTTGTCGGCCTGGGGCACCGTGCGACTATGGCAACGCAGCGCGTGCTGGAGCTGGGCCGTCGGCGCCGGAGTGCTGGCCGCCAGCGGCGCTACCGATCAATGGCCGCATTGGCCTGCGCTTGAAGACCGCGGACGATTTTTGACCCTGCTGGTGCCCTTAACGCTATTGCTCGACACCTTGGCTTCAACCGCGCGCTCACGCCGCGTGGCTTGGATCATGCGCGCGGGGCTGGCGGCAATCGTGACGCCTATCCTGTTGCACAATTCCGTCTACCTGGCCGACCTCGATGGTCGGAATTCGGCGGAATGGTCGTCCCTGCAAGCGACGATAGTCCTGTGCGGACTTGCCGCACTATTGATGCTGTGGTGGGCGATGTTAAGCGGGCTGCAATCACAAACATCCAGTCATGTGGTGATGTGGGTGTTGGCTCTCGACGCGCTGGCAGTAGCCGCCACGGTCATGCTTTCGGGCTACTACCGTGCAGGACTGCTCGGACTGGGCCTGGCCGCAGCGCTGGCTGGTGCCACACTAGCTTCGCACCTTGCGCGACCACAATCGACGGCCAACGGCAGCCTCAGCATGGCTGTGGTGGGCATATTTTCGGTGCTACTCGCCGGTCGGTTCTTCGGTCAGCTGTCGACCGGACAGATGGCATGGTTGCTGCTTGCGCCGATGCTGGTATGGACCGTAGAACTACCGCGACTGCGCTCTCTTTCACCCGGCTGGCGCAACGCCGTACGGCTAAGCTGCCTCACCGTGCCACTGATCGTCATCGTGATTGTCGCGCAGCGGAAGTTTATCGCCGCATCCACGGCGCGTTCGACGCCATCGAGCCCGAGTGCATTTCGAGATCTGCATGAGAAATGACGGGGAAAAACGCTGCGCGCTTTGCGCCCATGAGCGAGCGGATTTGCATTGGGTGTCAAAAACCGGTGAGGCCTGTCGACAAAGGCGTCAAGTTGGCGACGGTTGTCTGTCGAGCCACCGAGCCAGCAGCCACTGGTGCTTAGCCAGTTCGTCGGGATCCTTACGACGGCGCAATAGAAAAATCGCTTCATCGATGTCGACGAATTCCGCCTCCATGCGGGTCGACAAGTAGCTGGGGAAGGACGCGAACACCGAGCCCACGGCGACGGAAACGCACTTTGGCGCTCTCGGGCAATACTACAGCACCCCGAACTTGTGATACGCGGCGACGGCTTTCATGCCGGCTGCAATACACGCGCGCGTTTCGTTCTCGGCGTGTACTTTTTGCCATGCGCGCTGTACGGCCTCGATCTCGACTTCCTGTGGAACGACAACCACACCGTCTACATCCGCGATGACCAGATCTCCGGGACAAAACCGCACTCCGTCGATCTCGACCGGCACGTCGATGTCGACGACCCGCTGACGATTCTGGCTGTCGTAGACGCAGGTTCCCCGCGCAAACATCGGGAATCTCATCTGGCGCATTTTACGGACGTCGCGAACTTGTCCGTCAACGATCGCACCCACACAGCCGCTGTTGCGTGCGGCTGTGCTCAACAGTTCCCCCCACACGCCCGATCGCACTGAGCCTGCCGCAGCGGCAATGACAACGTCATCCGCCTGACAACTGTCGACGGCACGCAACTCTAACTCGTAGGGTTGCGGATCCGCGTGGGCCATGTCGACCCACAACGTCGTTTTGCAGCGACCCACGAGCACCACGTCGACCGTCAGCGGCGCGAGCGGAACACGGGGCGATTGACGGCAAAATCCCAGCGTGTCGAGCGCGTCGCACATGACAGCGCTATAAATCGTTTCCCGCAGCATCGCGAGCGTAATGTCCGCAGGCACAGCGTGCTCGGTCATGGATCGGTCCCCTGCTCAGATTGGGCCACGGCGCCCGTCTTCAACTGTTTCGTGATTCGCAAGGCACCCTGCTGCAGCAACTTCAACCATTTGCCGTTTTGCAACTTATCGGTTCGCGAGCTGGGGACGCTCAGGCTGATCGCCGCACGCACTCCCCGTGTATCGAAGATCGGCACGGCCAGGCATGTTACGCCGACATCCGTTTGATCGACTTCGATCGAGTAGCCACTGCCGTGTACCTCTTGTAATACCCGCTGCAGTTTCGCCACGTCGATCACGGTCGACGTGGTCTTCTTCTGCAACCGTGCCGTGGAAAGGAGAAAGTCAATCTGCGGCGAAGGTAAGTGGGCCGCGATGGCGCGACCCAATGCGGTGCAATAAAACGGGTCCGTCGAATTCGCCGTGACAACGCGGCGGAGCGGTTGCGGGCTCTCCAACACCTTGAGATAGACGACGTCGGCATGCCGCAGCACGCCCAGATTCACCGTCTCGCGCGTTACGCGGTGCAATTCCTTCAATACCGGTGCGGCGATCCCCTGCAGGATGTCGTCGGCACCCCGTGCGGCCAATCGCGCCAGGGCCGGCCCGGGACGATACATGCCCGGGTCTCTTTTTTCCACGTACCCCGTCGCCGACAAGGTCTTTAGCAGCCGATGCGCAGTCGGCTTGGGCATGCGCATCTCGAGGGCCAACTCGGCGAGCGATTTGCCGCGGCCGGTCATGGCCAGCGCTTCGAGCAATCCGAGCGCCTTGATGACTGTTGTTGATTCCATTCTTTCGAATATAATGTTCCACAATATGGAATCAAGGGCGCTGTCACCGGGCCGGTGCCGCATTCGACCTTAGAGGTGACCATGCCGATCCAATCGATCCGCGACCCACAGCTGTCCGAGAATCCACTCCCATTTAGTTCGGCCGTGCGCGTGGGGCCCTTGATATTCGTCTCGGGCCAGGCCTCGGTCGATCGCGAGGGCGAGATCGTGTCCGACAGCTTCGCGGGCGAGATGCGTCGCTCGCTGTCGAATATGCGATCGGTGCTCACCGCAGCGGGCGTTGATTTTTCCCACGTCGTTCAAGTCCGTAGCTATGTCGGCCGCGAGGAGGACCTCGAGGAATACAACAAGGTCTATCGCGAGTTTTTCTCCGAGCCGTTTCCGGCGCGCACCACGCTGGTTGGCTGTCTGGGGACGGCCCTGAAGTTCGAAATCGATGCGATCGCCATGATCGATCCTTCCGAAACTTCGCAGCCCCAGAGGTAGTCCCCATGCGCGTTGGCATCATCGCGATTCAGCAAGAATCGAATACGTTCATCGGCAAACCGACGGTTCTCGATCGCTTTCGCGAAGACCTCCTTCTCACGGGCGCAGACGTACGATCGGCCCTCGCCAGCGCTCACCATGAAGTCGGTGGCTTCTTTAGCGGGCTGGAAGAATGCGGGATTGAGGCGGTGGGGATCATGGCAGCGCGCGCGATGCCCTTTGGCGTCATCGCGGGCGACACGTGCCGGTCGCTGATGGGAATTTTAGACGCCGCGCTGGCCGGCGCCGGAGAACTGGACGGAGTGCTCGTCGCGCCGCACGGTGCCGCGGTCAGCGAACCAGAGCCCGACTTCGACGGATTCTGGTTGTCTCGCTTGCGTCAGCAGCTCGGCAACCAGATGCCGATCATGGGCACGTTAGACCCTCACGCGAATCTATCGGCGAAGATGGTAGCGGCATGCAACGCACTGGTGGCCTATCGGACGAATCCCCACCTGGATCAACGCGCGCGGGGCTTGGAGGCAGCCGCCCTGATGGCGCGCACCTTGCGCGGTGAGGTCTTTCCCATACAGCGAGCCTGCTTTCCGCCTGTGGCGATCAATATCGAGCGGCAGTCCACGGCTGCCGAGCCATGCCGTGGAATTCTGGAATCGGCGCGCCTCGGGCGCGAGCGCCTGGGCGTTCTGTCGAGCAGCATTCTCTTGGGTTTCCCCTATGCCGATGTGACGGAAATGGGATCGGCCACACTAGTCGTCGCCGACAAGGACACGGACCTCGCCCAGAGATGCGCCGACGACTTAGGGCAGCTCCTTTGGAGGCGGCGCCACGAGTTGGTCGGCCAGCTCATCGATATACCAGCGGCTCTTGCCTTGGCAACGGCATTGACCGGATCGGTATGTCTGCTCGATATGGGAGATAACGTCGGCGGTGGGTCACCGGGCGACGGTACCTCGCTGGCGCAGGCTATGATGCAGCAGTCGCTGGGCCCAACATTTGTCTGCCTATACGATCCAGAGTCTGTCGAGGCATCGCGAGCGGCGGGCATCGGCCACACCGTTAGCCTTCGCGCCGGGGGAAAAACCGACGACGCACATGGCGCACCGCTAGAGATCGAGGCAACCGTCTCGCAATTGTGCGATGGCAAGTGGACCGAGCCCGAACCACGCCACGGCGGCTTCATGAGTTTTGATCAGGGATCGACCGCGATTGTGCAGGTCCGCGACCGCCTGACTATCATGCTCACTTCGCGTCGCATGGCTCCTTTTTCCCTGCGTCAGCTTTCCCATTGCCAGATCGATCCCTCTTCGTTTCGTTATCTGATTGTGAAAGGCGTCCACGCGCCCGTTGCCGCCTACGAGGCTGTCTGTCTGCATTTCATCCGTGTAAATACGCCGGGCACCACGACGGCCGACATGGGAGCACTGTCGTATCATCACCGGCGTCTTCCCATGTTTCCTTTTGAGCCGGACACGCGTTGGTCATTACCGCCACGCGCTTGAAAGTAACCACGATCCCATCCAACTTGCTTCAACGGCAACGCGCCACCGGCCGGCAAGCCCGCCCCCATCTGCTCATCTTGCGAGGCATACACGGGGACGCGGGGCGCTTGCGTTTGTCAGGACTGTGCTGAGAATTGGCGGTGGACGAAACGCCATAGGGTATTCAAGCTCCCGAGGGCTGCCACTCCCCTCCCAATTTCAGTACCGGCGTCCGTGAGAGTTTCCGTTAAGGTTTAGCTTGCGTGTAGTGTCGGAAGGAACGGCGCAGATGCCGACTTGCAGTTGCCCGCCATGTGACTCGTGCTTTCGCGGACGAAACTGCATTGCGTTTCAGGCGAGGATTTCTGGAACCAGCTTTCCGTGGACGTCGGTGAGGCGGAAGTCGCGGCCTTGAAAGCGGAACGTGAGACGCTCGTGGTCGAAGCCCAGGCGGTTGAGAATCGTGGCGTTCAGGTCGTGAATATGCACCGGGTCGCGGACGATGTTATAGCCAAACTCGTCCGTTTCGCCGTGCACGACGCCAGGCCGGATGCCGCCGCCAGCCAACCACATCGAGAAGCAGCGGCCGTGATGATCGCGACCGTAATCGTCTTGCAACCCCCCTTGGCAATAGACGGTGCGACCGAACTCGCCACCCCAAATCACGAGTGTATCGTCGAGCAACCCTCGTTGTTTTAAGTCCTGAATCAGGGCGGCCTGACCTTGGTCGATGTCGCGACATTGCTTCGGGATATTCGTCGGCAGTCCGGCATGCTGATCCCAGCCGCGATGATAAAGTTGCACGAAGCGCACGCCTCGTTCCAGCAGCCTGCGTGCCAACAGACAATTGCTTGCGAAACTACCGGGCCGTCGCGCATCCTCGCCGTAAAGTTGAAATGTGGCTGCCGTTTCGGATGACAGGTCGGCCAGCTCCGGCACCGACGATTGCATTCGGAACGCCATTTCGTATTGCGCGATGCGGGTGGCGATCTCGGGATCGCCCGTTTCGTCGTAGTGTTGCTCGTTCAGTTGCGTGATGCCATCGAGCATTTGGCGACGTAGCGTGCTGTCGATTCCGGGGGGATTCGACAAATACAGCACGGGATCACCAACACTGCGCAGCTTCACGCCTTGATGGCTCGTCGGCAAAAAGCCGCTTCCCCACAAGCGGTCGAGCAAACCTTGATTGGAATCGTTGCCGCTTCCGTGCGAGATGAGCACGACGAACGCCGGCAGTTCTTCCGTAGCGCGCCCTAGGCCGTAGCTAACCCACGCGCCCAGCGAAGGCCGGCCTGGCTGCTGCGAGCCGGTCTGCAAAAACGTGATGGCCGGATCATGATTGATCGCCTCGGTGTGCATCGAGCGAACGAGGCACACTTCGTCGATAACGCGACCAGTATGCGGCAACAATTCGCCGAGCCAGGTTCCCGACTGGCCAAATTGTCGAAAGCCGAATTTCGGCGCGACTACGGGAAAACTTTTTTGGCCGGACGTCATACCCGTCAAACGCTGGCCCTGGCGAATCGAATCGGGAAGCTCCGAGCCGTGCAGCCTGCGGAGTTCGGGCTTGTAGTCCAACAATTCCAACTGCGACGGCCCGCCCGACTGAAATAAGTAGACGATGCGCTTGGCGGTCGGCGCAAAATGCAGATTCCCGAGTGGCGTCGGCGCCGCGTAGCCTTCGGTGCTCAGCAAAGATGCCAAGGCGGCCGTGCCAATGGCCGTTCCGCTACGACCAAAGAACTGTCGGCGTGCGATTCGTGCGCAGGCTTCGCTGATCGGCGTCATGACTTAGAGATCGCCTCATCGAGATTCAGGAGCATGCTCATCACAACGGTCCAGGCGGCCAGGTCCAAGCGTTCGAGATGAGGGTCGGACTTCGTGTATCCCACCTGCAGCAGTTTTTCCGCGGCGGCCGGGTCGCGGTGAAATTGTGCGAGCGCCTTACGATACGTGTCGAGAAGTAGCTCTTCTTCTCTGGCGTGCGGACGGCGGCACAAAACACGCTTGTAGGCGAATGCGAGTCTTTCCGTCTCACTGCCGGCATGCTGCAGGGCGTGCTCGGCAAGGTGCCGCGCGGCCTCCACGTAGGTTGGATCATTGAGAAGAATCAGTGCTTGCAGCGGGGTATTGGTCGTGGCCCGTCGAACCACACAGGTCTCACGATCTGGAGCGTCGAAAGACGACATTGTCGGCGGCGGGCAGGTGCGTTTCCAAAAAGTGTACATGCTGCGACGATACAATCCCTCGCCCACGTCAATGACATACTTTTCCCGTCGTTCGACGGACACGTCTTCCCACAGCCCTTCTGGCTGATAGGGCTTCACGCTGGGGCCACCAACGCGCGCCTGCAGCAGTCCACTGGCCGCGAGCGCCGCATCGCGGAGCGTTTCTGCCGGCAGCCGTCCGCGTGGCCCGCGCGCCAGCAGGCGATTCACAGGATCTTTGGCTAGCAACTCGGGCGTGACCCGTGAAGATTGTCGATAGGTAGCAGACAACGCTATCTGCTTGAGGATGGCGCGAGTATTCCAGCCACTTTGGATCAGCTCGGTCGCCAACCAATCGAGTAGCTGGGGATGGCTCGGCAACGCCCCCTGCACACCAAAGTCGGCGCTGGTTTCCACCAGCCCCGTGCCGAATAACATCTCCCACCAGCGATTCACCGCCACACGCGCGGTCAAAGGGTGGCGTGGGTCGACGAGCCATTGTGCCAGGCCCAATCGATTGCGCGGCGCATCTTTGGAAAGTTCCAAGAGCGTAGCCGGCACATCGGCCGAGACTTCGGCCACATGCTGATCGTAGCGGCCTCGACTCAACAAATATGTCGGCCGCGGCGGAGACGCTTCTTGCATCACCATCATGCTGGGAATAGCGAGGCGGACGTCCTCGACCTGCTTCTGTAGATCGGCCAATTCTGTGCGCAGTTGCCGTGTCTGTGGGTCGATCTGATTCACAAAATATTGGCGTATCAAGTCGTGCTGCGGCATCGATCTTTGCACGGGCGGGATCGAAAGGCAGTTTTGCAAAGCCACAAGGTCTTGGCCTGTGGCGAGCTGGGCAACTTGATCGGTATTGAGGACTCGGTGGTAGACCTGCACGTCGTCGATCAATCCTTTGAACGGAGCCGACGTCTGCCGCCGACCAATATGAAAGGGCTTGTCAGTCTGGATCGTGCCGCGCAGCGTATCCGCGCTGACGTCGGTCTCCTGCAAACGACCGTCGATGTAAATCGCAACGCCTGACACGCGCCGCGAGCCGTCATACGTAACCACGAGGTGCTGCCAGGCGTCCTGGCTGAGGGGCTTCTTGGTAATGATCTTTAGCGCATCGTCCGGCCAGGCGTGGACAAAATGCGTGGCTACCTTGCCACCTTCCAGGATGATGTCGTAGCCGCGAAAGGCGTTCACCTCATCCATCTTGGAAAGCACGGCCATCGCGTCGGTCGACTGCGGCCGTACCCAGACCGCGAACGACAGCGGCTCTTCGCTTTCAAATGTTCCGCCTGCGGCGAATTCGACAGTCGTCGTGCCGTCAAACGCGAGCGCTGTCCCCAGCTTCCCAGGCTCACGAGATACTCGCCCTAGAATCACGCCCTGCTGTGCGGGGTTCAGTTCATTGAGAACGATTTCGGGATGAAACTCGTTTTCGTCAACATTCGACTCATCGAATGCGGCGCGCAACATCAACCCGCCCGGCGCGAAGTTCGCAAGCTGCTCGGCGGACAGGCTTTTTTCCCACAGGTCCGCTTCGGAAGGGGCGTCTGCCAGTCGTCGCTGCACCGATTGTTCGAGTTGCTGGCGCCGGTCGTCAAGTTGCGCCAATTGATCTCGCTGCGCTGCGCTGGGGACTGCCAAGAGCGGCTCGGCCATCTTCCCTTGGCTGTAGCTCACGATCTTGTCGGGCACATTGTTCAAGAATGCCGAGAATTTGTAGTAGTCTCGCTGCGTGATCGGATCGTACTTGTGATCGTGACAGCGGGCGCATTGCATCGACAACGCCATGAACGCCGTTGAAACCGTGTGCACGCGGTCGGCGACATATTCCGCGTGATACTCCTCCTCGATGACGCCACCTTCGGTGGTCAGAACGTGATTGCGGTTGAATCCGGTCGCCACACGCTGCGATAGTGTTGCCTGGGGGAGCAGATCGCCAGCCAGTTGCTCGGTGAGGAATTGGTCGTACGGCATGCCCTGTGCGAAGGCATCAATGACCCAATCGCGCCAAGGCCACATCGTGCGCACTTCATCATTGTTGTAACCATTCGTGTCGGCATAGCGGGCCAGATCCAGCCAGTGCATCGCCATTCGCTCGGCATGCCGAGCTGAATTGAGCAGACGATCAACCACCTGTTCATAGGCCAGAGTCGTGTCGTCAGAGAGAAACGCGTCGAGCTCGTCCGGCAAAGGGGGAAGCCCTGTTAGATCGAGAGTGACTCGCCGCAACCAGGTCGCGCGATCCGCCTCTTCGGCGGGAGCCAGGCCTTCAGCTTCTAGTCGATGGAGAACAAAATGGTCGATCTCGCCGCGGGGCCAGGTCGCTTGCCGTACGATCGGCGTCTCGTGGCGTTGCGGTGCCGTGAATGCCCAATGTTGAGAATACGACGCGCCGCCGGCGATCCAACGCCGCAGCACGTCGCGCTGTTCCGACGTCAACGGCTTCTTCGCTGCCGCGGGCGGCATGATCGTCTCAGAGTCTGTCGCATCAACCCGCGCCAGCAAGTGGCTGGACTCCGGTTTGCCTGGCACGATCGGCGTCTCACCACTATCCGCTGGACGCAGCGCCACATCGCGCAGATCCAACCTCAAACCGGCCTGCCGCGAAACCCCGTCCGGCCCATGGCAACTCCAACAATGATTCGACAGGATCGGGCGCACATCCCGATTGAAGTCAATCGCGTCGGCGGCTCGTACAGCCACCGATGGTTGCCATATCCAGCAAGCATAAAACACCATGCGCCAGAAGGTGTTCTGGAATCTGGAGCGATGCTGATAGCCGAATGATGCCACGTGGAACTGTCCCCTAAACAACATCGAAGAGGCAGCATGTTTCTTTGAAGCACACGAACTGATTAAACGACCCGCCAGGGAGCCGTAGCAGACAGTGTTAATGAGACCTATTATGTCAGACTGATGACCGTCGTACACTGTTCTTGGCCGTTCATGCCTGCGAGCCCGTCGTCATGCGATACCAACTGACTGTGCGATTACTACAAAAAATAGCTGCACTTATCGTTGTTGCGACTGTCGCATTGCATGGCGATTCCCCTTCAAAAGCAGCCGATAACGCGGATTTGCCGCGTAGTCCGAATATCATCGTTATCCTGGCGGATGATCTTGGCTATGGTGATTTGCACTGCTATGGGCAACAAAGAATCCAGACGCCGCGGTTAGACCGTCTGGCGGCCGAGGGCGTCCGCTTTACCGATTGTTACGCCGGTTGCACGGTCTGCGCCCCCAGCCGATGCACTCTAATGACCGGCCTGCATACCGGGCATTGCCGTATTCGCGGCAATGCGCAGGTGCCTCTGGAAGCGAACGATGTCACCGTGGCCGAAGTGCTAAAAACGGCCGGCTACGCGACAGGCATCATTGGCAAATGGGGGCTGGGGGAAGCCGGTACTTCAGGCGCTCCGAACGAGCAGGGCTTCGACCACTGGTTCGGCTACCTCAGCCAGCATCATGCGCACAATTATTATCCAGACTTTCTCTGGCGCAACCGAGACAAGGAACCCGTGGTCGGCAATGTCGTGCGCGATGGGGTCGCTAGCGAGCGCGCTGTGTACTCGCAAGATCTTTTCGTGCGCGAAGCGATAACATTTCTCGATCGCCAGCAGGCGCACCCCTTCTTCCTGTATCTTGCGTTCACGAGCCCGCACGCCAACAACGAGGCCGGAAAGCAAGGCATGGAGGTCCCCAGTGACGCGCCCTATACGAATGAATCGTGGCCGCAGCCGCAGAAGAACCATGCCGCGATGATCACGCGCTTGGATCGAGATATCGGCATCGTGCTCGATCACTTGCAGGATCTTGGAATCGCCGACAAGACGATCGTACTTTTCTCCAGCGATAACGGTCCGCACAAGGAAGGTGGCGCCGACCCGAACTTTTTTCACAGCTCCGGTCCCTTGCGCGGAATCAAGCGCGATTTGTACGAGGGAGGCATTCGAGTGCCGGGCATAGCGAAGTGGCCCGGCCAGATTGCGGCCGGATCTACGTCGGACTTGCCCTGGGCTTTCTGGGATGTCTTGCCCACGCTGGCCGAGATCGCGCAGGTGCAGCCACCAGCCGGCTTGGACGGAATCTCGATCCTGCCCACGCTCGTCGGCCCCCCGCGCGCGGGCCACACGCAACAACACCACGATTATTTGTACTGGGAGTTTCACGAGCGCGGTTTCCAGCAAGCGATTCGGACTGGCAATTGGAAGGGAATTCGATCCGGCATGTCGACGCCGATCGCGCTCTACGACCTTGCGAGCGATATTGCCGAGACCCGGAACGTCGCAGACGCAAATCCGCAGGTCGCCGCCAAGCTCACGGCGCTGATCGATTCCGCCAGAACCGAATCGCCCGATTGGCCACTCCCCGCCGGCGCGCAACCGTCCAAGCACTGAGCATTCGGTGCATCCCACTGCGCGTGGCACCCTCTCAATGCGAGGCCCGCTCACTCCCCGCGCAATACCTCCCGCACGATCCGTGCAATACGTCGCCGACGGCAGTTCCGGTTCTCGGGAACCTGCTAGCGGCGCGGTTTACAGCGGTCGCAGCACTAGCCCATGTTCGACGAACGGTCACTCGCCGGAGCAGTACATGGGACTCTAAGATCATTTTCCGACGTAAGGTTTCGTTGGCAAACACAATTCCGCGGAGCAGCGGCCGTGCATAAGCAAGGGGCCAAGGTAAGCGCACGTTGGCTATGGGTGCTCGCATTGGCAAGCTGCCAAATGCTGTGCCTGATTGTCACGCTTGCCTGGTACGGCAAGTTACTGGAACGGGGCCTGACGCTGGCCCTGCGCGGACAGATTGCCGCCGTCAACTCGGAGGTCGTCGGAGAATTCGCCGCGTTTGTGGGCGAATGGGGCATATCGGACTTGCGTCCCGGCAGCCAAGACTTTCAACGCGTGCAATCGCTGATCGAACGCTTCCGGCTGCCCAATAACGGCTACCTGTACCTGGCAGATGCCCGCACCGGCAAGATCATCTGTCATCCCACGCTGCAGGACGACGCGCGCGGCCCGGTGGTGCCTTCCGACCCGAAGCTCATCGAGCAAACGCTGGGCAAGATTACCCCTGGAGGCACGATCGGCGGCTGGGTCGATTTGCCCGACGGCACGCACTATTTCACGATCCGCGATCTGGCGGACTGCGGCGCACTATTAGTCGCCGATCAGCACGAAGGGGAAAACTGGGCCGTGGTCGATCATATCACGACTCCGTTGTGGACATTTGGGGCGTTCGTAACCGTGGTCCTGGTGCTGCTGGGGACCGCCTTCAGCATGGGCATCATCCACGGATACGAGAATACCCTCGAGAACATCAATGCCCGTCTCGAGCGAACCATAGCGCAGCGGTCTCGGGCGCTCGTGAACACACGCGATGCCGTCATCTTCGGCCTGGCGAAACTGGCAGACTCGCGCGATGCGGAAACGGGCGAGCACTTGGATCGAGTCCACGAGTACATCGCCATCCTCGCCAAGGAACTCGCCAGGCACCATACCGGCATCGACGAGGAATATATCGAACGGCTCAAGTTGGCCTCTTCGCTGCACGACATCGGCAAAGTGGGCATCCGCGACGAGATCCTTCTCAAGCCCGGAAAGCTGACCAGCGAAGAGCGCAAGGTCATGCAGACGCACGGAGTGATTGGCGCGCGCTGCCTGGCCTCGATCCAGCAGCGATTGGGAGATGACGACTTTCTCGACATGGCCTGCGAAATTGCCGCTGCTCATCATGAGCGGTGGGACGGTCTGGGCTATCCCTATGGGCTTAAAGGGGAGGAGATCCCGCTCTCGGCGCGGATCGTCGCAGTGGCCGACGTTTACGATGCCCTCACGACGCAGCGCGTCTATCGCGATGCGATGCCGCACGAAGAGGCCATGCAGCTGATCCTCTCTGGCGCAGGCACGCAGTTCGACCCCTCGGTTGTCGACGCATTTCGAGCTTGCATCGACAGCATTGAACAGGTCGCCGAGAAATTCTCGAGCGGAGAATACCAGCCCATATCGCCGGTGGCTGACGACAAGAGCGCTGCCGAAGTCGTCTTTTAAGCCCCGCTAACGCTTCACACCGCGCTCGATCGTCAGGGATTCTTAATCCCCTGGCGGCGGTACTTTTCTTTGTACTTCTCCCACAGCCGTTTGTGCCGGTCAGTCAATTGCACCGTGCGGCCTTGAATGTAGGCCGCCGTGACCTGTGTGGGAATCTCGAGCGGGTCGCCGCTGGTGACGATCAACGTCGCATCCTTGCCCGCATCAAGTGTCCCCACGCGGTCGGCCACGCCGAGGATCTGAGCCGGGTAAATCGTAATTGCCTTCAGCGCCTCTTCCGCCGGCAGACCGTGCGCCGCGGCCGTACCGGCATGATAGGGCAGGTTCCGCAAGTTCGACGGCAACGATCCCGAAGCGCCGCCAATTACGCCCGCGATACAAAAGGGAACGCCCGCAGCCTGCAAGCGAGCAGGCACAGTAAAGGGAGCGTCGTAGGCATCCATGCGGCGCCGTGGCAGGCGATGGACGCCCCCCACGATAACCGGCACAGCATTCTTTTTTAGCAAATCGATACACTCCGGCGCGTCATACCCTCCGACGATCACCAGACGCAGCCCCTCTTGCTCTGCAAATGCCACGGCCGATTGAATTTGCTGAATATCCTCGGCATCGACGAACACCGGAATCTTCTTTTCCAAGACGGGGATCATCGCCTCCCAGCGGATGTCGAACTCGGGCGCGGCTGCACCGCTGGACTGCTGCGCGCGCTTGGCCGCCAAATACGCCCGGGCATCGACTACCGCGCGACGAATCGTCTTGAGAGCTTTATCGCGATCCCGTCCGGCGGGCGCCTCGCCGGGTTCACTCAGGGCCGCTTCAACGGGTGCCATGCGCGGCCAGCTGATGTGCATGCCGACGTCTGGTTTCAGGCACATGTCTTCCCAGGTCCAGCCATCGAGCTGCATGCAAGCCGACAAGCCCGTGATCAAGCCGCCACTAGGCACCGTCAGCACGGAAAGCACGCCGCCGGAACGACCAACGGGAATCAATTCGCTATCGGGATTGAACGCCACCTGCGCCTTTACGTTGGGATTGATGTCTCCCGTTTCGGCCTGGTCTCGCGATCCACGAACCGAGGGAATTTCGACCAGGCCCAGCTGCGTATTGGCATCGATGAGTCCCGGGTAAACATGCTTGCCCGCAATGTCGACGCGTTCGGCATCCGCCGGAACCGCCACTTCACGCCCGACGGCCACGATCTTACCGTCCTGAAATAGCAGCGTTGCGTTCTCGATCACGGGCCCACTTACTGGATGCACCGTCCCGCCCACCAGCGCAATCGGCCGCTGCTGCGCCGCGCCAGGCACCTCGGGCGTCGCCATTGCGCGGCGGCCCTCGCCCAGTCCACCGAATACAACTGCCAGGATAATTATCAGGCAATGTCTCATGATGTACCTTCCCAAAACCGCATATGGGCCGATCAAATGCGTGAATGCGTTATTCATAATCAAATTAAGTGCCGTCACTTCTCTTCATTCGTGTAATTCGTGGTTACAAGCTGTTTGCTTTTTTGCGATGCAATTGAATAGTCAACGCCTGGGAAGACGTAAAGACCGCGATCCATTGCGCTAATGGTCATGATCGTGAATTCCGCCGTGGCAGAAGAGGTCTTCCCGCGGCCAGAATGCTGATTCACGCTTCTTTTCCTCGTCGGGCCCCACGGTCGGTTCCCCCGAGCTGAGAATTCGCTGCACCAAGGCTGCATGCAGGGTAGCGGCCGCGCGGCGCTGTTGACGATCCTCTTCGGCGTCGAAATATCGTCGGCCGTCGATCCAAGTCTGCTCGCAACGGCTGTAGGTCGACAGCGGCGAGGCGCTCCACACGACAACATCGGCGTCTTTGCCAGGCTCGAGCGATCCGACCCATCGATCAATGCGCAATTGTTTGGCTGGATTCAGGGTAACGAACTTGAGCGCCTCTTCGGCGGGAACCCCTCCGTATTTGACGGCCTTGGCCGCCTCGGTGTTCAACCGCCTGGCCAACTCGGCATCGTCCGAGTTGAACGACACCACGACTCCGGCGTTGTGCAACAGGGCACCGTTGTAAGGAATCGCATCGAGCACCTCGAACTTGTAGGCCCACCAGTCTGAAAAGCTCGAGCCGCCAACACCATGCTTGGCCATCACGTCGGCCACCTTGTAGCCTTCCAGGATGTGTTGAAACGTGGCGATCTGCACGCCGAACGCCTCACAAGTGCGCAACAATGCCAGAATCTCGTCCTGCCGATACGAATGGCAATGGATTAGCCGCTTACCTTCGACGACCTCGGCCAATGCCTCGAGTTCCAAGTCCACGCGTGGCGGCAAGCCGACCTTGGTCCGCTTCCATTCTTCCTGCGTCTGGCGATATTGCTGCGCGGCGCGAAAGGCGTCACGCACGAGTTGCTCGACCCCCATGCGCGTCTGCGGATAACGACCGTTGGCCCGTTCGCCCCAGTTGCTTTGCTTGACGTTCTCGCCCAGCGCGAACTTGATGCCTTGCGGAGCGGCCACGAGTTTCATTTCTTCCGGCCCCGCGCCCCAGCGGAACTTCAGCACCTGGTTCTGGCCACCGATCGTATTGGCCGAGCCGTGCAAGATGTTAGAGCTGGTCACGCCGCCAGCCAGCTGCCGGTAAATGTTGATGTCGTTCGGGTCGACGAAGTCGCCGACACGAACCTCGGCCGTGATCGTCTGTCCCGATTCGTTCACGCCACCGTCGGTGGCGACGTGGGAATGGCAGTCGATCAGGCCCGCCGAGATATGTTTACCCGTGGCATTGACCACCACAGCCCCCGCCGGCGCGGCAAGGCCGGGACCGACGGCCTTGATTTTGCCCTGCTCGACCAGGACATCAGCGTTCTCCAGTCGACCTTGCGGACCACTCGTCCAAACCGTGGCATTGCGAAACAACACGGCGGCTGGCTGCTCAGGTGCGGTCGCGCGGCCGAATTCTCCCAGGGGATAGTTCACCTCAGCCAGGGCGCGGACCGGTTTCTTCGGCTCGGTATCTTTCTTCGCCACTTCGGCGGCGGGCTCGCCTTCTTTGGCGGGCGCGGCTGCTTTTGCCGCTGCGTCTTCGGTCGTCGCCGCAGGCTCAGCCGGTTTGGCCACTGCGGGCGCGTCGTCCGGCTTGGCCGCAGGCGCGGCCGGTTCGTCGGGCGTCTTTGTTTTCTCGCCTTCGGGTGCCTTCTCTTTTTTGTCGTCGGCGCTGGGCTCGGCATTGTCCGAGTCGGATGCTTTGGCAGGCGCATCACGCTTGGCAGTGCAGGCGGTCTTTTGGCCATCAGGCCAAACGATCGACCCCAGCCAGGATAGCTCGGGCGCGGCGTCAGTCACGGCGGCATTCGACTTCGAAACCGTCGCCGAGAGTTGCAGCACGCCGTCGATCCCGAGTGCCTCCCCCTTGAACGACGCCGAGAATTGCAAATCAGCCAGCGCAGGATTGGTCAGTGCGGTCGACTTGTCGCCCCGTTTGATCTTGCCCGAGAGCTTGGTCGGCTGCCCCTTGATCTCGAACTGAATCGATTCCTTGGCGCCGTCTGGCTTCGTAATCTCGACGGTCCACGTGCCGCGCATGTCCAACTGCGGTTCGGTCTCCACCTCATAGCGTACGCCGTCGATCCAGGTCTCCAGGACCTTGGGCTTGCCGTGAAACAGGTCGCCACTGGCCACGATAATATGAGCCGCCTTGCCGGGCTCAAGCGTGCCCAGCCGACTCGCCACGCCGAACATCTCGGCGGGAGCGACTGTCAGTGCTCGCAAGGCTGCTTCGGGTGTCAGTCCTCGTTCAACCGCTTTGCGTACCGCCGCCAGAAACGTGCCGGCATCCTTCAAGCCGTGCGATGTGAGTGCAATCTTGATGCCGGCCGCCGCCAGACGCCCGGGGTTTTCTGGTGCGATGTCCCAATGCATTAGCCGTTCGAGCGACACGTTCATCGCGGACTCTGGCGTCGACACGCTGGGCGCCTTGGGAAAATCGAGCGGCACGATCACCGGACGATGCGTCGCCACGATGTCGGCCACGCGACGATACTCTTCACCCGACCCGTTGATGAGGACGTCCAGGCCAAACTCTTTACTGATCCGATCGGCGCGCAGGAAATAGAGCTCGTCCGGCGCGTCGATAACGACCGGCAGCTTGCCCCCTAGATAACCTCGCAAAGCGGCCAGGGCATCACTGCGTTCGGGACGAGGCAGATCTTGATTTGCCTGGTAGGCGTCCCACGCCTGGCCGTACCAACCGGCATCGTAGAACGCCTGCCGCACGAGCGTGTACGCCCCCATGGGAGAGTTCGGATAACCTCCCATGCCGCGGGCGGTGGTCAACTTGGCGTGCATGGCGACCTGATCGCGGATGATAGATTGCTTGCCCGCGTCGTCGCCGGTGGTTACCAGGGCGCTCGTCCCCTTGACGATTCCGGCCGACGGAGCGATCAGCCGCGCGGCAATTCCTTGCGATCGCAATTTGCGGTTCGCACCTGCATCGCCGGCGTATAGCATTGCGGCGCGTGTCTGGGCGGCGATGTTCGCGTTCCAATAGCCGGCTCCTGCCTTATCGTTCGCCGCAGCACGCGACCCGTCACCAGGCAACTCGCCGTAGGCATCGATGAAACCGGGGTAGATTGTCTTGCCGACCGCACTATGAACCTGCGCATCGGCCGGCGGCGCGATTTTTTCGCCGACCGCCACGATCACACCGTCGCGAATGACAATCGTGCCATTCTCGATCGTGCGGTCGGGCGAGACGATGATCTTGCCGCCGACGATGGCATGCACTGTCAGCGAGCCCTCGCGCAATCCCGGAAAGGGAGCAGTACGCGGTGCGGCGATCGCGATCGTCGACAACAGACAAAGTGCTACGACACTCGCGGTGAGGTAAATTCGTCGAAGTTGCATGGTCAAGGTTGCTCGGGTGGTTGTGCCGCGTCGCACGGGCCTTGTCAGATCTCGCGACCATCGCGAAGCAATGTCAGCCGGCGCGCTAGGGTTTTAGGGCTTATTGACCTAGCGCGCTTGTGGGCTGGACAGCCCGCAAGCTGCCTTTGACGATAACCCGCGGCGTTACACGATGCCAGCACGCGCAACGGGTGGCCAATTTAGCTCCCGTTCACTCGCCGTAGGCGGTCGAACGGCGGAACTGTTCGACGATCCGTCCCTCTTTCCGCTTAATCACGGGGCTGACGAGCAGGAATTTGGCAAGCGATGCGCGGCGTTCGGCCAGGTTATTCGGGTCGTAGGCTTTCAACATCGCGCCGAATTGGCTGGTGTGGGCCGCCGCGGCTTCGGCCTTTTTTTGCATGACGTCCGTGACGTCGACCGTGTAGTTCGGCTGGTTCGAATAAAAAAGAAATGCCACGGGCACCTTGTGATGCTTGAGTCCCTCTCGCTCCAACTCCGGAAAATACAACCGCCAAGCCGAGGCCCGCATGGCGTCGACCGTAATCTGCGCACCGCTGCGATGGTCGGATTTGTGCCACTGCTCATACGGCGCGCCCGGATCGATGGATAGCACGGCGTCGGGACGATGACGGCGAATCTCGCGCACAACCTGCTTGGTCAACTCGCGGCGATCGACATATTCCAACATGCCGTCGTCGTAGCCCAACCAGGTGATGTGATCCTTAGGGATGCCTAGCACCTGGCACGCGTCCTCTTCTTCCTGGCGGCGGATCTCGGCGAGCTTCTCCTTGGTCATGTCTGGATCGTTGGAACCGGCATTGTCCGTCGTGTAAATCAGGATCTGCACGTTGTTGCCGCCCGCGACCAGCAGCGATAACAACCCGCCCGATGTAAATGTATCGTCGTCCGGGTGGGGCGTTACCACCAAGACGGTCTTGTCGTGCCACTTCTCGATGCGATCGTCACCCGTGTATTCCGGCTCGGCGACGGCAACCTGCGCGCGAACACTCACCCCCGCCGTCAAAGATAGGGCCACGCCCACAACTACGGCCAACGTATCGAAGCAGCTCCATCGCGGCAGTTTGAATGGTGGAACAGTCATGGTGTAGTTTTCCAAGTGGAAGTATTTGGCCCGGAGCGTCCGGCGGGCACGATTGCGCAGAAGAAGGGCAGCAATCCGTCGCACCCACTCGCGTAGCGCCCGTCGCGCCGTAGCGCGATAACTTACCACCCGAAGCGCAGCACCGCCAACAAGCGACGCGCAGCAGCCTGCGCGTTTTTGGCTGTGCTTAGCCGCGCATCGCGGGCAGCATGAGCCCTGGCAGCTTCAACCACGAAGGATGGTTGGTCAGGTCCAAGGTTTTTCGCGCCAGGATATTGGCGGTGCGATGCGTGGGGAACCAGAACGGCTTGGGCATCATCGTAAGCGGCCCCTCGATCACGGTCTTTTGAGCCGAGTCGAGGAAATATGTGTTGTGGACCCAACCCAGCCCGCTCTTGGGATCTTCGAGCGTCCCTTCGGGAAATCCGCCCCACGGCGTACACATGAGCGCGTAAGAAATAGCCGGCCAATGGTTGATGCCGACGGTGCCAAATCGCAGTTGCGCGATGGTGTCCTGGAACCGATCTTCCATGCCCGGCTCGCGCCGCGACTTGGGATGAATCATGATCCCCGCGCCCAAATTGCCCCACAATTGATCGTTTACGAACTCTGGCACGCGTTCGAGAAATTCCTGCGGCGTGCTGGCATCCAGCGCCGTCTCGGCACAGACGCATACAAAGGACTCTTCCTCGAAATACTGCGGTGCCTGATCCTTCTTCACGTCGCGCACGAGCGTCCACGGCAATGTGCCCGGAGTCCCCGCTTCAGGCGGCCGGCCGGCGAAACGCGTGAAGCGTTCTTCAGCACCAGGGTAATAGGCGCGGCGGCGCGGAATGCGGGCGAGTACGGCTTCCAGCTTGTCGAGGAATCGCTGCCGATCGGGCCAGCTGCGACTGGTCACGATCATTTTGGTGGCGATGCAATTGAACGACGCGTTGTTCGTGATCATCGCGGCCACGTTCTCGGCCTGGAAATCCAGCTCACGATCGCTGTACGGGCCGGGAACGACGATCCATGGTGTCACGTTGCCGAGTTCGCTGGTGATGCGCTTTTGCAGCCGCGCCACACCGTCGGCCTTGCGCCGATCGCGTTCTGGGCCCGGAGGCCCCCACACGATCGTCTCGTGCGAATAAACCGAACCGGTGATATGAACTTCGTCGACCACCTGGTGCTCGATGGCATATGCTCCGGCATCGGCGCCGCCGTAGATAATGCGCAGGAAGCCCGCCTCGATCAGCGGCGCGAAGGCCTGGGCGAAGATGCCCCCCAGGTATTCATTCACCGGATTCATCTTCAGCAGGACGACCTTGCCCTCTTGAAAAAGCTTGCTGAAGGCATCTGTCGGTGCAATGCTGCTCACGTTGCCTGCGCCAAGCACCAGGGCGATGCCCGCCGGCGCCGTGCCCGGCCGAACTGTGCAGGCCATATGGTGGGCGAGGTTCTCGCGCGTTACGCCCGGTTGCATCCAGACGTCGGCGCGAAAGCCGGCGAAGAGAACCGAATCGTAAAGTCCGCGCGTGGGAAAAACCTGAATGCTCAACTGCCCGCTACGGGTTATAGCGATTTTTCCAGGCAAGCGGACAGAGCCGGTTTTCTCCAAATCCGACAGCGAGCGAATCAGCAATTTCAGATAGCGAACCGTGGCCAACGGTCCGGCCGCGGTCTCCTCGCCTTCAAGTGACGAACCCGGCTCGATCCCCTTGGCGCGGCAGGCCTCGGCAATCCATCCGTCCGAGGCGGCAATTGCTCCGTCCAAGCAAGCCTTGGCCAACTCGATGCGCTTGGCCAGTGGCAGATCGCGCCAACGATCTTTGGCCTGCGATAAGTCGTTGAGGCAGCGGTCGATCACGTCGCGCGACGTGACCTGACCCGTCCGCTCTTGATACAGCGAGGCGGCGGCGGCAATACTCATGGACGGGTCCTCCCACAAAGACCAAAGAGGCGGCGCGTCAGTGGCTCAGATCCGGCTGAGACGGATCCAGCGTAATTCAACTCTACTACAGCGCCGCGCCGCCCCTATTCTGCCGAAGCCGGCGAGTACCCGCTACCGATTTTGCCGCTTTTTTTCCGGCGCGGGGGGCTGCCCCCCGCGACCGCCTCGACCGGAAGCGGCGTTCAACCCGGTCCGCCGGCCTGCCGTCGTCCCCACATTCGGCAAGAGCCGCTACGTGGCCGAGACGTAGCAAACCAGGGTGTGGTCCAACAGCGTGAGCTTGCGATCCGGCACCAGTTCCGGACCGTCCAAATTCGGAAAGATATCGGCCGGACTTTCGGCCGAGGTATTGATGAACTGCCTCCATTTGATCCATCGCGCTGGACCCGGCACCGAAAAATCGCGAGGCAGTGAGCCTGCATGGCACATCAGCAGCACATGGCGAGGCGTTTCGTCCATATTCTGCGCCTGCGGCGCCGCTAAAAGGCAGGTCAGACTGAGGTCATCACTCGACCAGTCGACGGCGCCTGCCTCGGCGCTGAACCAGCTCACATCGGGAAGCATGCCTGGAGCCGTTGGTTCCCCCTTGAGAAAATTCGATCGCCGCAACGTGAGCTGCTTTTTGCGGAACCCAATTAACGCCTGCGTAAAACGGACCAGGTCGACGTTTGTTTCAACCAGCTCCCAGTCGAACCACGAGATTTCGTTGTCCTGGCAATAGGCATTGTTGTTGCCGCACTGCGTGCGTCGACATTCATCCCCCGACAGCAGCATCGGGACACCCTGGCTCAGGAAGAGCGTGGACAGAAAATTGCGCATCTGGCGGCCGCGAATGCGCTCGATGGCGCGGCGGTTCGTCGGCCCTTCGATGCCGTAGTTGTCGCTGTAGTTATTGTTGTCGCCGTCCCGATTATTCTCGCCGTTCAGCTGATTGTGCTTGCGCGTATAGGTCACCAGGTCATTGACCGTGAACCCATCGTGCGACGTGATGAAATTAATGCTGTGGTACGGCTGCCGAAACGGGGCATACAGATCGCTCGATCCGGCCAATCGCGTGGCGAAGTCGCCCAAGGTCCCCTGGTCTCCACGCCAAAAGCGACGCGCATCGTCGCGATAGCGACCGTTCCACTCTGCCCAGCGTAAATTCGCAAACGAGCCGACCTGATAGGCGCCCGCGGCGTCCCACGCTTCGGCAATGATCTTGGTGTCGGCCAATAACGGGTCTTCGGCGATCGTTTCCACCAGCGGCGGATTCGGCAGCAATTCGCCGTTACGGTCGCGGCTGAGCACCGACGCCAGGTCGAAACGGAATCCGTCGACGTGGTAGTTCAACACCCAATGCCGCAGACAAAGGAAGATCAATTCCCGCACGATCGGATGGTTACCGTTGACCGTGTTACCGCAGCCCGAGTAATTGCGGTAAGAGCCACCGCCATTCTCGAGCATGTAGTAAACGCGATTCTCCAACCCCTTGAAGCTGAGCGTGGGTCCGTTCTCGTTCCCCTCGGCCGTGTGATTGAAAACGACATCGAGGATCACTTCGATGCCGGCCTGGTGCAAAGCCCGCACCATCTGCTTGAACTCGACGGTCTGGGCGCCCGGCTCAGGACTCGCGGCGTAGCCACGATGCGGCGCGAAGAAGGCCAGCGGATCATAGCCCCAATAGTTGGACCGTTCGTCCTTCGAACCAAAGCAATTGTTCATCGGGTATTCGTGAACCGGCATCAGCTCGACGGCCGTCACGCCCAACGATTTCAGATAGGGAATCTGCTCGATGACGCCCAGATAGGTGCCCGGATTCTCGACACCACTCGTCGGCGACCGGGTAAAGCCCCCCACGTGCATCTCGTAGATGACGGTATCGGCCAGGCTGCGCCGCAAATGGCGGTCTCCCTGCCAATCGAAGGTATCGTCGATGACGACACATTTGGGGGGGCGAATGACCCCGCCCGTGCCCGGCAGGAAATTGCCCGCCAAAGCGCGCGCGTAGGGATCGATCAACCGAGCGCGACCGTCGAATCGGTGGCCGTGCTGGGGGTCGAAGGGCCCGTCAGCTTGCAAGTGATAAAGCTGACCGGGACCGACGCCGGGAATGAATATGCTCCAGATGTCGCCCCAGCGGTCGTTGTCGGCATCGTAGGGAATAACATCCGTGGGCTCGGCGTCGTCGACATTGTCGTACAGCATCAGCCGCATAGCCGTGGCCGAACGACTAAAGACAACGAACTGAACGCCGCCATCAACGGGAATCGCGCCGTAGGGAAGCGGGTGGGTAAACTGCAGTGTCGGATGCGAAAGGGGCATGAACTTTCAACTCTGAGGTGGTCCCAAGGTGAATACTCCTCGGCTGTGTTGAAGCATACCACGCTCAGGGCGCAACACGGACGCGAAACGTCATGTGGCAATCCTCGCAGCTTTTGCCGAGATTAACGAGCGCCGTTTCGGCCGCCGCCTTGTTACCAGCATGTACTTCTGCGTTCACGGCACCTGCCGCATCGCGCATTTCGCCGCACAACTGATACCACTTGCCAAGGTCGTCCGGATTCTTGACTTCATGCGTATCGTAGGTCGACACCTGGGCGATGGCCGCTAGCACGGCCGCATCGCGGGCGATGTCGTCCTTGCGCTCGTCAAAGCGACGCAAGTTGCGTCGCAGGCGATTGTTCACGAACGTGACCTGCTTCATCATCTGACCCAACCCGGCCACGCGCTCCCACTTCGCCGCGGGAGCAGCACCGGCTTTGCCGTTGACGGCATCCTGCACGCCCGTCAGGGCTTGCTTGGCGGTGCCGTAGTCCTTGGCCTTGGCCAGTTGTTGAGCCGCAACCACTAGCGCCGGCGCGCTGGCCTTGAGACGGTGGTCCTGGTCGTGCATCGCCAGCACCAGTGCGATCGCCGCCAGGGTGTGCGCATCTTTGGCGACCTGGCGAGACTTGTCCGTATAGGCCTGTGCATCGGCCAATGGTTCGTTGAAGCTCTCTACGTACAGATCCACCTGCTTGATCAGATCGTCGGCCGGAATCACCTTCGACATCGATGGCGGCTCAGGAGGATTCCCCACCACAACGCCTACCAATACAACCAGCGGCACAACCACGTTCAGGGCAAGCAACCAAACCATGACGCGCTTCAAGGGAATTCTCCGTCGGCAGAAAATAAAGTAGCCAAAATCGTGAGTGGACAAATCTGTGATCCGCCCTCGCTCTGCGGTTCAAGTGTATCGGGGGAAAGTGGCTCTGTTGAGATACATACTTGGCGGGTCACCGGATTCTTTTGGTCAATTTCGACCTCGACTTAGGCCGTTTGACAGACAATTGCGCTACGACCTACAATTCTTCTCTTTCTCGCGGGCCAACCCAATAAGTTGAATGGCCAAGACCACTTACAAAGACGCCGGACTGGACCTGGAACTTTATGCCGAGGCTATGTCGCGGTTGCCGCGATTAATGTCGCGCACGCACTCGCCGCGCGTGATGCCGCTTCCGGGTGGGTTCGCCGGTTTATTTCAGCTTGATTTCTCCAGCCCGCTGTTTGCCCGCAAGTACGAGGATCCGGTGCTGGTTTCTTGCACCGACGGCGTGGGCACGAAACTCAAGGTGGCCAGCCTGACGGGCCGGCACGATACGGTGGGCATCGACCTGGTGGCGATGAGCGTCAACGACGCGCTTTGCTGCGGGGCCGAGCCGCTATTTTTTCTCGACTATGTGGCCATGGCCAAGGATGATCCGCCGCTGCTCGAGCAGATCGTGAGCGGCATTACCACCGGCTGTCTGCAAAGCGACTGCGCACTGTTGGGCGGCGAGACAGCAATCATGCCCGATCTGTACGCGCCAGGCGATTACGACTTGGCCGGTTTCTGTGTCGGCGTTGTCGAACGCCGTCGCGTGATCGATGGGCGCGCGATCGCGGCGGGTGACGTGGTGCTGGGTCTGGCCTCGAGCGGACTGCACTCCAATGGCTTCAGCCTGGTGCGGAAAGTTGTCTTTGAACGCGCCGGCCTGTCCGCGGACGATTACATCGACGAATTATCGAGCAGCGTGGGCGATGTACTGTTGACCCCCACGCGGATCTACGTGCAGCCGCTCCGTAAGATACTCGCCCACTACAAGGTCAAAGGGGTCGTACACGGCATCGCGCACATCACCGGCGGCGGCTTGCTGGAGAATCTGTCGCGCATTTTGCCAGAGAACGCCCGCGCCGAAATCGACCGTGGCAGTTGGGACACCCCGCCCGTGTTCCCCTGGCTAGCGCGACTGGGCGAGATCGACGATGACGAGATGGCGCGCGTCTTCAACATGGGTCTGGGACTGACGCTGGTCGTGAGCCCGTTCTACGCCGACAGCATCATCCAGCAATTGGCCGACGAAGGTGTCGATTGCTTCTCCATCGGCCGAATCGTGGCCGGCGAGCGCGGCGCCGTGTGGGCATAAGCTCTAGTTCTAGGCGCCGTTCGCATCAGGGGACGGTCGTTCTCACGGAACCGTCTTGAGGGCCGTGAGCTGCGATCCGCTCTTCGACGGTCCAGCCGCCCGGAGGTTATCCAACACCTGCCCCTTGGTCACCAGATCGCTAAAGATGATCGGCTGATTGGGGTGGTCAGCGGGAAAAATGGCATAGACCGGAATCGAATTTCGGCCCAGCAGATTGAGCATCTCCTTGATCTCGTCGGACTCTTCCGTCCAGTCCGCCTTGAGCGGAATAATTCCATACTCGCTGACCAGTTTTCGCACGTCGTTCGTGTTAATGGCAACGCGCTCGTTGGTCTTGCAGGTCAAGCACCAGTCGGCGGTGAAGTCCACGAATACCGTCTTGCCTTCGGCCGTGAGCCTGGTCAGCGCTTCGCGCGAAAAAGGTTGCCAGGGCAGCACATCGGCCCCCGGCACTAGCCATGTAAAGGCGAAGAGCCCGACCGCCGCCGCCACGGCGCATCCGCCAGCCCACGCCGCAAGCTTGCTCCCCAATTCGGCCGTAAGTGGCGTGCGGCCAATCCACCAGCAGCACATCCACAGCCCGACGAGGAATCCGAAGGCCGGGACAACGTAGTCCTGCTTGATACTCATGAACAGAAAGACCACTGTGCCCAGTAGCACGAAGCCCATGAGTTGCTTGAACGTATCCATCCACACGCCGGGCTTTGGCAGGAAGCGAATCAGGTGCGGAAAGGCGCCAATCAGCAAATAGGGACTGGCCATCCCCAATCCGACGCACAAAAAGATCGCGTAGATTACGACCGGCGGTTGTCGCAGCAGCAATCCGAAAAGTGGTCCGAGGAACGGTCCGCTGCAAGGCGTGGCCAGAATCGTCGTGAAGACGCCCTTGGCGAACGCCCCAGCGGCCCCCTCCTGGGTCGCCATTTGGCCAGCGGTGCCGCTACCGACGAAGCCCGGAATCGGAATCTCCCACACTCCCAGGAAGCTTAACGCCATCACGAACACCAAGGCCGCCATGCCAATGGTGAACCAC
>DASXEJ010000003.1 GCA_036490175.1 Pirellulales bacterium
CGAACTCGGCAACAACACCGACCTCGACTTTGCCGACACGCCGCTGTCGGACGTGGTGGATTACATCAAGAGCAAGCACGACATTGAAATCCAGCTCGATAACAAGGGGCTCACCGATGCGGCAGTCGATCCATCAGCTCCGGTGACGAAGAACGTCAAGGGGATCAGCCTCCGTAGCGCGCTGAAGTTGATCCTGGAAGAGTTCGATTTGACCTACGTCGTGCAGGATGAAGTGCTGAAGATCACCTCCAAGGAAAAAGCCGACGAGATTCTCACCACCCGCGTCTATCCGGTGGCCGACCTCGTGATCCCCATCCAAACCCGCATGGTCAGCGGCATGGGTGGCATGGGCGGCATGGGCGGCGGCGGAATGGGTGGTGGTATGGGCGGCGGCATGGGAGGCGGAATGGGTGGTGGTATGGGAGGCGGCATGGGCGGCGGTATGGGTGGTGGAATGGGAGGCATGGGGGGCGGCGGGGGCGGAATGTTTAACGTCCCCGTTCAGGCACCCGCGCAACCGTCCGGCTTACGCGCCTTTGCGGTGAAGGACGATCTGAAACTATCGGGCAAGCCCGCTACGGTTGGGCCCAAGGTCGATAGCATCCCCGCGGCTAAACGCGCACCGGCTCCGCCCGCGACGACACCGGCCAAGCAGCCGGCGACCATTACTAAAACCGTTACCAAAGCTGCCAAAGCTCCGGCCAGCATCACGACTCCGACGGGAGATGATGCCGAGACGGCCTGGGACGATTACTTTGCCACGCACGAAGAGTCGCCCGCCGTGGTCCGCGAAACGGTGCGCCGGCTGACGACGGACAAGAAGTATGGCCAGGTCGTGGCCTTGATCATGGCCGCGCTGAAAAACCAACAGGGGCAGACCTGGATGTACGAGGCCATGGGCCTGGCGATGCAGGCCGACGGTCGTTCGCTTGACGACGTCGATCGCACGCTGATGTCGGCCGTTGATTTTGTCGAAGGTCCGGAACAGATGTTGTACCTGGCCGAATATCTGGCGGGGGTCGGCTTGGAGAAGCGCGCGTTGCAGCTGCTCCGCCAGGTGTCGGCCGCCGAGCCGATGGATCCCCGTCCCTACACGCATAGTCTGCGGATCGCCAAGAAGCTGGACGATTTGAGCGCGATTCAATGGGCCACGGTGGGGATTCTTAGTCTTGCCTGGAACGACGAAGAAGCGGCCGTATGGCACGAGGCGTATGCCCTGGCCGCCTCGACGCTCGATCGGCTGCGCTCGGAGAACCGCAAGGCCGATGCCGACGAATATCAGCAAAAGCTCGATCAATCGCTGATTCGCGATATCGTGGTCATCATCAGTTGGACGGGGGATGCGGACCTGGACCTGGAGCTCGAAGAGCCGTCGGGCACGATCTGCTCGGCGCGCAATCGGCGCACGCCCAGTGGTGGTGTGCTGCTTGGCGACAACAGCCGGCGCTTGGATAAGAAATCGAACGTCATGGCGTCGGAATCGTATGTTTGCCCGCAAGGCTTCGACGGCGTCTATCGTGCCCTGGTGCGACGCGTGTGGGGCAAGCTGGCCACCGGCAAGGTGTCGGTCGATATCTATACCCACTACCTGAGCAAGTACGAATCGCACATCAAAAAGCAGATCGCGCTCACGGATGACGAAGCACTGATCATCTTCGACCTCAAGGGAGGACGCCGCAAAGAGCCATTGGCGAAGCAGCAGCTGGCCAACGCCGTGGCCAAGCAGGTGCATGTCGGGCAGCAAATCTTGGCGCAGCAATTGGCCGCCAATTCCAACCCCGGATCGCTCGGCAGCTTCCTCAATAGCCGTGGCGTCGGTCCCGCCAGCGCTGGCTTGCCCTTCTCGCCGTTCTTTCTGCGTGGCGCCGTCGGCTATCAGCCGGTAATCACCGTGTTGCCATCGGGTGCCAATATGAGCACTAATGCGGTGATCTCGCACGACCGGCGCTATGTGCGCGTGAGTCCTCTACCATTCTTCTCGGGCATCAGCCAGGTGAACACGTTCAACTACGTCACCGGCGGCAGCGGTACGAGCAACGGCTCGTCCGGCGGCGGCTCGAGCTTTGGCGGCGGTAGCGGTCTGGGCGGTGGTACTGGTGGTGGTAGCGGCGGGTTCTAGTGCCTGGCCTCGCGATATTTGTTCGCTGTTGCGCAGGCTCGCGTGCCAGCGCACGTAGTTCTGTGGCCACGGGCATCGATGGCCACTAACTTCTTCGACGTATCGTGACGAGTAATGCGGCCGCTAGTTCCGCACCAAACCAGGCGTCACGTCCAAGTCGAGACTCTCGACGAGTCCTGCGTTCCAGCGCTCGATCGCGATCGCTCCCATCACGGCATTGTCCGTACACAGCGCCAAGGGCGCGATGTGCAGCTCGATTCCCGCGGCGGTGCAGGCGTCTTGTATGCGCTGGCGGAACCGCGCGTTGGCGGCCACGCCACCGCCGATGCACAACCGAGGGGAGTCTGTCTGTGCGACCGCGGCCAGCGACTTGGCAACCAGCACGTCGACGACAGCTTCTTGGAAACTGGCTGCCACGTCGGCGACCAGTTGCGGCGCCAACGTAGCGGCCGCGGGTAGTGGCGCGCCCGGCGGCGCCAGCGCATAGCGGACGGCGGTCTTCAGTCCGCTAAAACTGAACTGTAAGCGAGGCTCGTGAATGAACGAGCGCGGGAATTGGAAGGCCCGCGGATTTCCCCGCTCGGCCGCGCGCTGTAGGGCAGGTCCGCCAGGAAATCCCAGCCCCAGCATGCTGGCGACCTTGTCGAAGGCTTCGCCCGCGGCGTCATCGATGGTGCCGCCCAACAGTTGGAAGTCGAGCGCGTCGCGACAACTATACAAGCTGGTGTGCCCGCCGCTGACGATCAAGCCGGTGCAGGGGAACACATCGACACCGCTGGCCATGCGGCAGGCGTAGACATGCGCGTGCAAATGGTTAATGGCCACGAGCGGCAGATCAAGCGCCGCGCAGAGGGCCTTCGCCGCGGCCAGCCCGACGAGTAGAGAGCCTGCCAGGCCGGGCATGGTGGCGACAGCCACAACGTCGATATCGGCGATCGTCAGGCCGGCGCGGCGCAACGTTTCATCAATTACTGGCAGCATGCGCTCGAGATGGGCTCGCGAAGCAATCTCGGGCACAACGCCGCCGAAGCGCTCGTGCAGTCGTTCTTGCGACGCCACGACCGCCCCCAGCACGGCGCGGTTGCCGTCGATCACGGCTGCGGCCGTTTCATCGCAGGTTGTTTCAATCGTCAGTAGGTACATTCGTAGTAGTGCAAAAAGAGCGGCGGTGTGTCCGTTACGACTCGAAAGCCAATATCGCGATGAATGCCCGCGGCCCGCTGTCGCCCACGATAGCCAGGGCCGGCGGCCGCGTGCCGCGCTACCGAATCCTGTGTGCCGAATGGCCTTCATGCCGATCCCGCACATTGCCAATCGTTCGGCCGTGTTAGCCGGCCTTGGCGAGTTCGCCGGTGAGGAAGTCGACGGCCTTTTGCAATTGGCGGTCGACGAAAGCCGGCTTCTGCGCGGCGGCCGCGGCTTCGTCGCTGGCGGCCGCGTTTCCCTCACCCGTAGCGGCAGGCGAAGCCTTTTTATCATCTTGCACCGCAGGCTTCGCGGCGTCCGCCGCCACAGGCGGCTGTGTTTCGCTACCGGCTGGCTTACCGGCAGCCGCGGCGTCTCGTGGCACGTGATGGTTCACCAACAGGATGTCGCGGTCGTGGCGATTGTTCATCTGCTGATAGAACTCGTTTTCATCGAGCTTGACCTCATAGCCAGGGTCCGGCAGCACACCCCATTCGTCAGATTCCTTGGCATCCGGAAAGCGGTGGATGTTCTTGCCGCTGGGGCGTTGATAACTGGCGGTCGTCAGCTTCAGGGCGCTCTTGCCCCCTTCCAGCTCGATGACGTTTTGTACGCTGCCCTTGCCCCATGTCCGTTCGCCGACGACAACCGCGCGCTTATGGTCTTGCAGGCAGGCCGAGACGATCTCGCTGGCGCTGGCACTATAGCGATTGACGAGCACCACCATGGGAAATCCCTCGTAAGTGCCGTCCTTCTCGGCATCCCAACTGCGCGATTTCGTGTTGCGACCTTCGGTGCTGACGATCTTGCCGCTGGTGACGAACAAATCCGCTACGCCAATGGCCGACGTGAGCAACCCTCCGGGGTTTGAGCGCAGGTCCAGCACGAGCCCTCGCAGGTTCAGCTTTTTCAACTCATCGAGAGCCCGGGCCAGGTCCCGTTCCGTATCGCGGCCAAAGCTGGTGATGCGGATGTAGCCAATCTTCCGCTCGTGATCGAGCATGAAGTCCCACGAATCGTCGGTGTCCTTGCGGCGGTCCCCCATGACCGTCTCCATGTGGACTACTTCGCGCTCGATGGCCAGGGTCTTTCGCTCGCGCGTGCTGGGGCGCAGCGTCGTGATGTTTACAGTCGTGCCGGGCTCGCCCTTGAGCTTGGCGGCGGCCTCGTCGGTGGTGCGGATGTCGGCGGTGGACTTGCCCTCGATTTCGACGATGCGATCCCCCGCCTGGATGCCGGCACGATAGGCGGGGCTTCCCACCAGAGGACTAATGACGATGATCGATTCCCGGCGGATATCGATTTGGATGCCGATCCCGCCAAACTGGTTCTCGACGCTCGTCTTGAACTGACCCAGGTCGTCGGGGCTGATGTAGTTCGAATATTGGTCGAGTTTGCTGAGCACGCCGTGGATGGCGGCTTCCATCAACTCGCGGCGGCTGATGTCTTTGACGTAATTCCGCTCAACCTGGTCCAAGGTGTCGGCAAATAGCTTTTGCAGTTCGTATTCGTCGGCGAGCTGCTTGCTGGCGTTCTTTTCGGCAGCGGCAGGTGCAGCAGCGGCGTCGGGAGGGGTGGTTTCGGTACCTGCGGCAGGCGGGGCCTCGGCGGTCTTGCTCGGCTCGTCGGCAGAGAGCCTGAGAGGGCCGTAGAGAGTGCCTGAGACAATGACCGCCAGCAGAATCGCGCGAGAGCGCATGGCAATCCTCCGTTCAGCCGTCCAATGGTCGCGGCGCCGGAGCGGCCGGCAGCCTGGTATGCAGTACTTTGCAGTGCGTAAGCGGCGGGCAATTCTAGACTTATCTAACGTCGTGAGATCAATTTCAGAATACTCGTAAATCCTCGGGAAAACAAGCGCACTCGGCGCTTGCCCGCGTCGCGCAGCGACTCGATCTTGGCCCACGCCTGCGCACTTCGACGCTGCTAACGGCGCGGCGACGCGGGGGCGCTGTGCCGGAACGTGGGCCAGCCGAATCGTGACGAGCCGCCGAACAGGACGATGCCCTAGTCTTGGCCCTAGTCACGTGGACCGCCGTTAGGTAAATCGCCGTATGTTCGTCAGTTCGCGCCGCGTGGCGCTTTGATCACCAGGTTTTTCAAACGATCGACGCCGAAACTGACGGGGGGTGTCATTACCCCCTCATGCTTGAATCTGACTGTTCGTTAACCTTAGTCGCCGATTGCGATTACGTTGCGTGTAGGTATTGCGCTGATCTTGCGTTTTTCTCTGTGAAATTCATTGAACGCTTTGTAATCGACGGTTAGACTGGCCCCAGAACCAGGTACGCCGGCGTCGTTTGGGGGCGGGCGTGCATCTGTCAAGTTCAAGGCAAAGACCGTACGGCCCGCTTTGAGGAGGAATTGCTAATGTCCCGGAATTTGAATCGTGCGTTACGTCTCTTATGCTGCCTCGCAGCAGCAGCTCCGCTGGCCTTCGGCCTGCGAACCGCTAAAGCGGATATCTTGAGCGTTGTCACCTCGTCCAGCAATGTGAACATCGGGCTCAGCGTGGGTGCCTTCATCGATGATGAGGGGAATACCAACAACCCGGTCACCGGCAATCCCTACGCTCCGGGCGATACCAATCCGGACGACGGCAACCCTGTGACGTTCTTCTCTCTCGGGAATGCCGTCGGGCAAGGCGATCCTTCGGTACCCCCTTCGGTGCTTGGTCCTTTTGGAGTTACTCCGGTCCTTAGCAATGGTTTGACGACATCGCTGAATGGCACTGTGGACGTCACCCCCGGTGGCTTCTCGATTAACAGCGCCAACTTGGGACTGAATATCAGTGGTGCCTGGCAGCCGGGTAACGGCGTCGACGTCACGGGTCCTCCGGCGCCGGGTGAGCTTGGTGCCTACGTTGACCTGGGCAACGTTATTCCTGGGGAGTATCTCCTGGCGTCATTGAATTCGACGCTGCTCAGTGTTAACACGTCCGGACCGCTGACTTTGGATGGATTGGGAAACTTCAGCGATTCCAATGGGACGTTGAACCTGGTTAGCACCACCCTCGCCGGATTTGCCGCTGGCCCCTTGGCGGCCCCGGTGAACACGACCATCACCAATCAGGCGTCGACGACGACCCTGGCCGGCAACTACAGCGTGGTGGGTGGCGTGCCGACATTGAACCTGCCGTTTAGTGCGACCTCGTACACCAACCTGCAGCCCTCGACCGGTCTGGCGCTGTACGCTCAGATCACCGAGAGTGGCACGGTTGTGGCTACGCAAGTGCCCGAACCGGGTACGTTCGTACTGATGGCTGGCGCCTTGGTCGGTGCTTGCGTCTATCGCTTCCGTCGCACCCGCCGCTAGCCGCCGGCAACAACAGGACTTGGTATGCGTGAAGGCATCTCGTTCTGGGTAGTTGGCAATAGCGTCCGGGTATAGTCAACCTTTGATGAGATTGATCCAGCGGTCCGAAAGCCATCATGGCTGCGGGCCGCTGGTTCTTTTTATGGCGAGCGGATCACGCGCTCGTGGCGCGGCTTGATTGGCCCAAGCGTACCCGCGGCGAAGTGCAAGACGCCTGGCGTCACAGCCTAGCTTCAGGAAACCGCCGGCGTGATGCGCACGTGATGTACCCAAGCGGGTGGCACATTGCGCAGTACGCACTGGCGTTGGAATTCATGGCGGTCGAGCAGCCGCCTGAGATGGCCGCTGATTTCCCGCAGGCGAAGTCGTTCGCTGCCGCGGCAGATGGCCAACTTTGCCGGCCGGACGGCCACGTACTCAAAAAAAGATAGCGTACCCCCGGGAGCTAGTAGCCCGACGAGCTTGCCCAGCAGCCGCTCGACAAGCTCGCCCGAGAAGTTGTTCAGCGGCAAGCCGGAAACGATGGCGTCGTAGCCTCCATCGGCAGCCAGGTCCTCGATGGCCTGGTGCAGGATCCGCACGCGAGGCGCCGCAGCTTGTAGCGCGGGCTCGGCTGCGAACCGGCTGTGCAGCCGGGCCACGAACTCGCCGTTCATTTCAACCAGGTCGAACGAGTCGGTCGCGCCAAGGGCCGGCACGATCCAGCGCGTCACGGCGCCGGTGCCCGGTCCGACTTCCAAAATCCTGCGGCGCGGTTTTTCGCCGGCCACGTGGCGGGCCAGTGCCCGCGCTAGCCAGCGGCTGCTGGGGGCGATCGAACCGGTGGTATGAAAGTTCTCGCGGAACTGGCGGAAGAACAGGCGGTGATCGTTGAGCATGCGTCTGATCGAGAATGCGGGCAGGGAAACGCCCGCAACTAGTCATCGTGGGCATCGCGCGGGGTGTACGGTTGCAGGTCAATATTGCCGTTCGTGGTTTGCACGTCCAGAGTGGCCCCGCCGCCGGCCAATTGCCCCTTTAGGTGGCTGCGATTCTTACCCGCCGATCGGGAAGTCTTCTTTTCTCTCTCGGTCAGCGGCAACGAGTTCTTTACCGACCCGTGAACGGTTCGACATTCCAGCGTAGTGGCGGCGGTCTTGGCCAGTTTCACGGCGACCGATCCGTTGGTGGTCGAAATCGTGCCGCCGACGTTTTGGCCGTTGGTCAGCGTGGCCCTGACCGCACCATTGGTCGAGCGGATATTCACGTCTTCGGCCGGCGACTCGACGATGACCTCGCCATTGGTGGTCTCAGCACTGAGCCGATCTTGCGCAGCGACCACGCGAATGGCGCCGTTATCGCTTTTCACTTGGCAATCGCCGAGCACTCCGACGACGTCGATGCGACCGTTGTCGGTCTCTGCCGCGACGTCTAGCTCGACAGGCATGGCAACCTCGAACGACACGTCCGCACTCCAAGAGGGCTGCTTGGGCTCGCGCCAGGCCCAGGTGATTTCCTGGGTCGAGTCGTCGTGACCCGAGACCGGCATGGCGATCTCGATCGCATCGCGGCAGCGGGCCGCATCGTTCTGATCACGACCGCCGGCGCGGACGATGGCGTGGATTTCGATGATTTCGGCCCCCTGGTTCGCAGGCCGTACCTGGATGTGGCCGTTGGTGGTTTTCAGCGAGACGAGGCGCGTGCCGACGGTGGGAAGATTGTGGTCTTCGGTATCTTCGATCCACTGGCGCGGGCCGTCTCCTATGCAGCCATGCGTCGCCAGCAGCAATGCGCCGAGCCCCAGCCCCCACAGCAACAGGTTCGAGCAGAATCCGCGTCGTGATCGGTTGGGCCGGGGGACTTTACGTTCGTCTCTGCTGTGGAACCGGTGGCGAGCGTGTCGACGGCACATGGCGGTATTCCTCCTGGCGTGGAGATCCTGCTGTGAACAGGGCGTGTTACGTTCGTCGTAGCGGGCGGTGCCGGCTGGCATGATCGCACGTTTGCACCCCCAGACAAGTATTTCGCTCGCGGCCCGGAAATCTTTAGCCCTACGGGACGAAGGTAAGCGTTTCAGCAAAGACGGCCCGCTGCTCGGGCGGCGCAGACGGTAAGCGTCGGCCCAAGTCGCCCGGCAGCCGTGCCGGTCCATTTTCCGCCGTGCCGCAAATCGATCGTTTGACGGCGTTTCCGCATCGCGCCGGCTTTTCGGGGCTATCGGTCCCATGCCATGTTGCTCGCCGGCCACCAAGCGTCGGTGTTTCGGATTGAGTCACCATTGAGAATCTCGTCAATGGAACTCTACCGTGGATGCCGTGCAATACAACCGCGTTTGTGTAGATCGTGTTGCGAAGCTTCTTTTTGACAACTGAGCGGCAGGTATCGGCCCCGCAACCTCTCCCTCGAAGGTCATTTCTGCGCTTATCAATTAGCGCTTAATGATCAGCGCTCTGACGACTGATTTGTGCGCGGCCGAATGCGATTAAGATGAAGCTCGCTCATCGCTCGTCCTCACTTCGCGTTTCCGCTCCGCCTCACCACATCTCTAGGAGGCAGTGTCATGTCGGGCTCGCATCCTCGCGCGTTTACCGTGGTCGAATTGTTGGTTGTCGTTATCATTTTGGCAGTGACGGTTGCACTCCTGCTCCCTGCGGTTCAGTCCGCGCGCGAGGCCGCGCGGAGATCGAGCTTGGCAAGCCAAAGCGATGTTTTCATTGAACACTCAATCGGTGATGGTCCACACGCGCCCGCTGCCGCTTTAACCCCTGCTCGAATTCAGGCTTTCGCGGCAGAAGTCACGCTGACACCGCGGCTGAGCGTCGGCACCGCAGCGCCCGAATCGATTTACGAAGCGCGCTTCGTGGGAAAGATTCGCGCGGCTCATTCCGGTCGAAACGCGAAAGAGAGCGAAATCGCGCTTCCGCTTCCGCCGCAGATTATTTCGCTAGCGGACCTGGCAATTAATGTCGACGGCAAGGCGAGCGAAAATGTAACCGTACGCGACGGCAAGCTCGTATGGCGCGGCGAACTGGCTGCCGAGCCGCAGGCCGTCGACGTTCAATATAGCGCCGTCGGCAAGGGGTTGTACGAATTGTCCGTCGTGCCGGGCGGAATTCTCGACCAGTACGACGTGTCGCTGCAAGCGAACGGTTCAGACGTCCGGCTGCTGGAACTGTCGCTTCAGCCCACCGATCTTGATCGATCGGAGGGCAACAGCACATATCGTTGGAACTACGATCGGCTCTTGTTCGGTCAGCCGGTTCGTGTCGATGTATTGGGCATAGCGCCGATCGACCGGCTGGGCGAATTGACTTGGCTGGGGCCGATCAGCGTTGTTGTGTTTGGCATTCTCGTGGGCCTGGTCGTGCAGGCGGTGGCGATACCGCGCTTCGACGTATGGATGCTACTGATGACTGTGGGCACATTTGCCGGCGCATACCCCCTCATGTACTTCGCGCAAGAGTACATCGCGCTGGGGCCAGCAGTGGTCATCTCGGCCGCTGTCGCAATCACGATCATCGGCATTCGGGCCGTCTCGCTGATGGGGATCTGGCGAGGGCTGGCCGGCATCGTCTTGCCGGCGGTGCTCGTAATTTCGTTGACACTGGTCGCCGCAATCTGGAAATCATTGCAGGGCATCGTGCTGACATCGGAGACGCTGGGGTTCTTTATCGCCGCCATGATGCTCATGCCGCGGGTCAATGCGGCATCGAGCCGCTTCTGGGTTATCAATCCGTCGGCTCCCGCCGGAAAAGCGCCCTCACGCGAGGCAGTGATGAAAGTGGATCAGCGGTCTGACGCAACGTCTGGTGACCCGCAGCCGCCATCGGTTTAGCGGTAAGCGTTTCAGCAACCACGCGCGATACAAGGCGTTCCGCGTTCCGTGGAAGAACCTGGCCGCTCAGCGTCGTTCATTTACGGTCAGGCCTGACGAAGCCTGGGATCGGCGGCGTCACAAAACTGTCGTTGTTCGCGAATTCGGGAGTGCCGCAGTGGTACGATGGTGGACATGAAGCGATTGCAATTCAGCCTGCTGGGCCTGCTCCTTTTCATGTCAGCCTTTGCAGTCTATGCAGCAATACTCGCGTACCTCCGGCCAAGACATTCGTCTGCTTTATTCGCCGTCCCGCTTTTGGCAATGGCGATCATCGGGAGTGTTTGTCTGATCCCGGGAAGGCAGGGAAGATGGCTGCGGCCGATGGTCGTTGTCTTGGTCAGCTTGGCATGCTTCGCGCTCGGGCTTTGGCTGCAGAGACACTAACCGGAGGCGTTCAATTCCCGACGCGGGACGTGTGCGAATTAATGGGTCGTTTTTCGCGAGTGCCTCGATTCGGACGAATTTCTAAGAACGAAGCGGCTTTTCCCGTGACATCGGCGACGCAGTGCGATGCTCAGGCACCGGCACAACATACATAGAAGCTGGCGCTGGCTCGTCGCCACTGTCGCGGCGACGAGCATCTTGATGCCGACGGTGGGCATCTCGGTGGTCGTGGTGCTGGTCGTCGACCTACTCGCGTCACGGTTGCGGCGGGCGTGGGGTTAACCGCCAACTCGACCTTGCCCAATTGGCGCAGCGCCCTCCCTGCAACCTGATCGCCAAAGCAGGCCAGGGTCGCCGCCCAGGAGCAGTAGTTCTTGCGGCCAATTGCCACTGGCCGCTCATTTCGCACACTCTGACGATTGTCGACGGGGAGGGCGCCGTTCTCGCCGTGACACACCAGATGGTCTCAATGCGGCGGTACGTGCGACAGGATGCGGTTCGTGTGACCGCTACGTTTCGCGAAGAGAGCTGTAGCGACGCGCCCTGCGGCGAAGGTAGCTGCGCGGGATAACAAAAAAACGGCGACCCGATCCATCTTGGATCGGGCCGCCGCGCTCTAGCAAAACCAGGCCCTCCTCAGCCCTCTCGAGGGAGAGGAGGAACTCTCACAGACTCGAACGACTAACCACCGCATCCGCAGCTAGGAGCCGGGCAGCAGGGAACCGGGCAGCAGATCGTGACCGGCACTTGCTTGCAAACGACTCGCGGCACGCAGCGGGTTACTGTGTAGGCAACCTGCTTCGGCACACAACGTGTGACGTTGATGGTCTTGGTGTAGTGCACCGGCTTGCAGACGGTGTACGGCACCTGC
The DNA here is from genome assembly GCA_036490175.1 of Pirellulales bacterium. Lineage (NCBI taxonomy): Bacteria > Pseudomonadati > Planctomycetota > Planctomycetia > Pirellulales > Pirellulales bacterium. The sequence continues at coordinate 11,728 of DASXEJ010000003.1, forward strand.
TTGACGCACTTCTCGGCCACCATGTGGCAGCACTGGTAGGGCACCTGCTTCGAGTGGCATTCCTTGACCATGTGGCAGACCTTGTAGCAGCAGGTCTTGACGTGGTTTTCGGGGACCATCTTGCAGACCGTGTAGTTGCAAGTCTTCACGCATTCTTCCGGCACCATGTGGCAGACCTTGTAGGTGCAGGTTTTGACGTGTTGCTCTTGCTCCATGTGGCAGACCTTGTAGGTGCAGGTCTTGACGCGTTGCTCGGGCACCATGTGGCAGACCGTGTAGTTGCAGGTCTTGACGCGTTGCTCGGGCACCATCTTGCAGACCGTGTAGTTGCAGGTCTTGACGCGTTGCTCGGGCACCATGTGGCAGACCTTGTACGTGCAGGTCTTCACGCGTTGCTCGGGCACCATGTGGCAGACCTGGTAAGTGCAGGTCTTGACGCGTTGCTCGGGGACCATGCGGCAGACCGTGTAATTGCAGGTCTTGACGCGTTGCTCTTGCTCCATGTGGCAGACCTTGTAGGTGCAGGTCTTGACGCGTTGCTCGGGCACCATGTG
>DASXEJ010000004.1 GCA_036490175.1 Pirellulales bacterium
GTCGCCTGAGCTTTCTCGTTGTCCTTTCACTTTGCGCTTTGCTAGTCGAATTGTCAGCAGCCGCGGATGCGCCCTCCAAACCGCGTGTTGTCGGCCGCGCGGAGGATGGCTTCCTGCTTCCCAACGGCTGGACTCTCACGCCAGTGGGAGAGCAAGTCACGCTCACTGACATGCCGCTCAATATCATTCCCTTGGCGGACGGCCGGCATGTGCTCGTCGCCAGCAGCGGATACAACCAGCATGAGTTGGTTGTCGTCGACCTGAGCGACAAACAAATCACGGATCGCGAGCGAGTGAAACAGAGTTGGTTCGGCCTCGCCACCACCACAGCTCAGGATAAGGTCTGGTGGGCTGGCGGCGGCGCCGACATGCTGCATGGCTACGACTTGAAGGGGGGAGAACTGGTTCGTTCAAGTCCCGACGAGCCCGACGAATCGAAACGTTCCAAGGAAGAACGCAGAGCAGATCGCCGGTTCCGTAGCGGGCTGACCATGTCGCGCGCCGGGGACAAGCTCTATACGCTTGATATCAACTCCGGCACAATTCGCGAAATCGACCTTCGCGGCCAAGGTGAAGATCGTATTTCCAAAATCGGCAATCGTCCTTACGACGTTGTGATGGCGCGCAACGGATCGAGGCTCTATGTCTCGGATTGGGCAGGCCGCGCGGTGCTGGCAGTCGACCCGGCCGATCTGCGCACCGTTTCGCGGATCGCTACCGGCGAGCATCCGAATCAGCTGGCTCTGCACCCCACGGATGATCGGTTGTTCGTCTCCTGTGCTTCGAGCAAATGCGTGTCTGTGATCGACACGCGACGCGGCATCATCACCGAAACCATCATGACCACGCTTTTTCCTCGCGCGCCGGAAGGTAGCACACCGGACGCCCTTGCCATTTCGCCCGACGGCGAATCGCTGTTCGTGGCCAACGCCGACAACAACTGCATCGTGGTCGTCGACATTGAGGAAGAAAACGAAAGCCAGGTGAAGGGGATGATCCCGACCGGCTGGTATCCGACGTCGGTGGCCGTCACGCCCGACGGCAAGACCCTGCTAGTTGGCGTCGGAAAGGGAAATCAAACCAAGGCCAATCCCATTCCGGCCGATCAAGACGCTAAAGATAAAGATGCGATCGAGCGGCGCCGCCTTCCTTTCCCCTACATTGGCACAACCTTGTCAGGTGCCCTGTCGATCATCCCGATTCCCGACGACGAACAGTTGGCCTCTTACACGGAACGGGTCTACAAGAATTGTCCTTATTCAGACAAGTTACTGGCAGGCACACCCAGCGAGTTAAAAACCGCGGTCCCCACTAAAATCGGCGATCCGTCTCCGATCAAGCATGTTATTTACATCATCAAGGAGAACCGCACGTACGATCAGATATTTGGCGACATTCCCGTCTCGAATGCCGATCCGAGCCTGGTGATGTTCGGTGAAGAGATCACACCCAACCACCACAATCTCGCCAAAGAGTTCGTCCTCCTCGACAACTTGTACTGCAATGGCCAAGTCTCGCGCGACGGGCATCCCTGGTCGACGATGGCCTATAACACGGACTACATCGCGCGCGATTGGACGCTGACCTACTCAAGCCGTGAAGGGGTTGAAGATGACGACGAGGGGGACTTGTCGAATGCCCCCAGCGGCTACATATGGGATGCGTGCTCCCGAGCAGGTTTATCTTACCGTAGCTATGGTGAGTACGGTCGCCGCGTCAGCCAACCTGACGGCTCGATTCGCGTCGAAGGCGCCGTGCCAGGCCTGGCTGGCCACATGTGCCCCGACTATGGCGTGCCCAAGATGCCAGGCCAGCGATCGCGCGATACCGACAATGTCGCGACCTTTCTCAAGGAGTTCCATGCTTACGAACAGCAAGGAGACCTGCCCCGTTTTATCGTGATGAGCCTGGGCGAAGACCACACTTCGGGCACGACCCCTGGCGCCTTCACGCCGCAGGCATGCGTAGCCAGCAATGATCTGGCGCTGGGCCGTCTGGTCGAAGCCGTTTCGCATAGCAAGTTCTGGCCTGAAACGGCAATCTTTGTGATCGAGGATGACGCACAGAATGGGCCCGACCACGTCGACGCCCACCGTACGATCGGCTTGGTGATCAGCCCGTACACCAAGCGCAAGCAACTCGACAGCACGCAATACACGACAGTGAGCATGCTGCGGACGATGGAACTCATTCTGGGCCTGTCTCCCTTGAGCCAATACGACGCGGCGGCGAATCCGATGTACGGCTCGTTTACGGACAAGGCCGATTTGACCCCCTATACGCACTTGCCCGCGCGCATCAACCTCGACGCCAAGAATACGGCATTGTCTTACGGCGCCGAACGATCGAGCAAAATGGACTTCAGCGAGTACGACCGCGTTAACGATTTCGAGTTGAACGAGGTTCTGTGGTATTCGATCAAAGGCGAAAACGCGACACTTCCACCGGCCGTGCGCCGGGCCATCGCGTATCGGGGCACTGGGGGGAAATGAATCGCCCTGCCGTCGCCAGGGGCCAGAGCGAGAGAATTCTGAAACAAGCAGTGTCAGTTGCCGGTGAAGGTAGCTGGCAACGCCTGACGCTTGCTGTTTAGTTTCTCTCGGCCGCCATGCGCCGGGCGGATTTCAAAAACGGTTGTACTGCCGCGGCCGATTCTCCCTGGCTCGCCTGCACGTACTCTTCCAATAGCGCCACGGCGGGGTGAGGATTGCCGTTGCGCAAATGAATCAGCCCCAAATCGCGCCGCTCGTCCAGCACATCTGGCAACAATGCCGTCAGCCGCAACTGCACGGGCAAGGCCGCCGGCCAGGCGTCTCGCATCGCGTGCGCCGCCTTGAGGTTACGCAACACGCGGGCAGCTACCTCACGCGACGTGGCCGGTCGAAAATGTTCGCTGTTCACAACGCCGCTTTGACCAAGCACGCGATCGATCCTTTCGCGGCAAGAATACTCGTCCAGCACCGCCCCATCGGTGAAAGGATCGACGTACAAAGTTTCTCCTGCGCTACGGCAGCCCACGACAAAATGCCCCGGCGTGCCGACGCCATACAAATCGAGTCCGGCATGCCGCCCCACGGCCGCATACAGGATGGCCAACGAAATGGGAATACCCAGTCGTCGCGCCAGAACGTCGTTCAAATAGCTATTGCGCGGATCATAATAAGACTCTTGGTTCCCGCGGAATCCTACCTGCTCGTAGAGCAACTCGCTGACGGCCGCGAGCTGTGCTTCGATTCCGTCCTTGGCTGCGTGTTCGACCGCGGCGCGTGCCTGGTCACCCAACGCGGCAATGCTCGCAAGCGGTGCGCCCGGATTCAGATCTGGGTATGCGTCGCCCGCGAATTCCAACATCAGCCGCACCAAATCGACACCGTCGTCACGATGCGCCAGCAGCTTGGCAAACTCCGGATTGTCGTTAAACGCTTGTGTCATGCGGTCGGGGACTCGCGCGGTTGCAATGCGGGACGATCCGTTCAAAAACAATGCCCGTTATCCGGGGACTTTTAGCAACTTTTCGATGGTCTCTGTAAGCTCCTCTTCGAGAAAACCGGAATACCCGACATGGACAGCGCGGACAATGCCCGCCGGATCAATCACAATCCATGTAGGCGCTCCGGAGGCTGGGTACAGCTTCTGGATTTCGATACCTCGCAGCGTAGGATACGTCGTTTTTAATTGGGCAACGGCAAAATCCGCGTCGGCGGGATTCTCGTCGATGTTTACGCCGAGAAAGGCAACGGGCTTATCCTTGAAGCGGTTGATGACCGCTTCGAATTGCGGCTGCGCGCGGATGCAGTAGTTGCACTTGCGGAACCAGAAGTCCAGCACGACCACTTTGCCGCGATAATCTGCCAGCGCATGCGACGACTTCTGCAAGTCTTCGGCGGTCCACTCGGGAGACGGCTGGTCGATCGCCTTGGCGACACTTTGCAAGCGGGAATTTGTGGCGTTTTCTCCCAGCAGATAGCCCGCGCGGCGCTCTTGGGCTTGGAGCTGGCCTTGGTAGTGCTCGTCCAGTTGCGGCGATTGATTGGCCGCTTGCGCCGCCACGAGCGACGCCTTGGCTTTGGCAAACCGCTCTGTCAGTGTGCCCTCGGACGAAGGACGTACGAGCTTTGCCATATCGTGGCGCCCCACGAGTTGCCGACATTCTTCGACAGTGCTGAAGAGACGTTCGACGTCAGCCCGCAGGGTGCGCGTAAAAGCTGCATCGTGGGTCGCTGCGTTCGTGAGCGCGAGAGTCTCTTCGTTGTGCTCGTTGTAGTCCTTCCATTCTCCTTGCGAGTGGAAGCGTACGAGATGCCCTGCGGCTTTATCGAACTCGAAGTCGAATTGCAGCGAGCCGACGGATACATCTTCCAAGGGACCCTGGCAAGTGGCGACGAAGTCGAGGCGGCTGTCATCGGTTCCCTCGTTGCGACGATATTCCCAGCGCATACCCGAGCGAGGTTCGACACATCGCCACGCGCCGTTCTGCGTTTCCTCGTCCGTCGGTAGCTGTGGCACGATTTGCCGCGGCGAGAGCCAGGCGGGCAGGGCGGCGAGCGTTGGATTCCAATGAGTGCGACCGTCGCATTCGACTGCCACGCGGAACAAGTACCGCTCCTCGACCTCGGCACCGCGCTTGGCGCAATATTCGATCAACAGGTCACCGCAACCCTGTTTATCGACGTCCAATACCCACAATCGCCACGAGATGGCCAAATCGGCGGGGTCATTTTTGCCAAACCAATCTTGCTTGGTGCCTTCGTAGACCAACTCTTGGCCAGGCGTGAATTGGTAGCTCGCGGCGGCCGGTATCGTGTAGGCGGCAACGCTTTTTACGCCGGTCCACAATAATAGAAACGCGACGCAGCCTGCTAGCCGCGCAGCACGTTTTACGGGATGCGTTACGTACATAAGTGGCCCTTCACGGTCGTGGGTACGATTTGCGCTTGGCCAGCGCGAACAGATCGCTGGTTCCCAGGCGGTGGCCTCGCCCCCGACTTGAAAGTATCATAACAGGTTGCGTTATTGTTCTCAGCAGCCGGCAGAGGAAACTGTAGTGGCCGACCGCATCATCTCGTTACGTGGCGTCGAGGTACACAACCTCAAGAGCATTGACCTCGACTTGCCGCAACGGCAATTGATTGTCTTTTGCGGGGTTAGCGGCAGCGGCAAAAGCAGCCTGGCGTTCGACACGCTCTATGCGGAGGGGCAACGCCGTTATATCGAGAGCTTTTCGGCCTACACCCGACAATTCCTCGAGCGTCTGGAGAAGCCGGCAGCCCAGCGAATCGAAGGCATATCACCGGCCATCGCGGTGGCGGCTTCGACCAGTGCCCGTTCGAGCCGTACGACGGTCGGCACGGCCACCGAAAGCTACGACTATCTGCGGCTGCTCTTGGCACGCATCGGTCGCGTGTTCTGCCAGAAGTGCGGCCGCGAGGTGCTGCGTCACACTCCGCAAAGCGTGGCCACGGAACTCGCAAGCCTGCCAGCCGGGAAACGCTACATGGTCGCCTTTACCTGGCCGGCTTCCGCCACTGCGAATCGAGCAGAACTGGCCGCGCGGCTGCTGGAAGATGGTTTTGTGCGCGCGATCATAGCCGATCAGGTTGTCGACCTTGCGAGCCTCCGCAACGAAACAGGCAGCGGACAATCTGTTGTCGTTCCCTCGCTTCCTCTCTTCTCGGAGGAGGAACAGGACGACGTTTCTGACGTTGAAGAAGCATCTATTTCTTCGCCACAACGGCAGCTCGCGCCAGAAGATGTATCGGATTTCGACAGCGACGACGAGGCAGAGCCCTCTACAGCTAGCCGCGTGCACGCCGATGCCGAGACTCAGCGCGACGAAGACCCATCCGATGGCCCACGCCCGCCCTCACCTCGACCTGAGATACAGGAAATAGAATCCACGCGGGGCACTTCGCTCGATTGGTCCGTGGTTGTGGACCGCCTGACGGCTGGTAATACCAGCGATGAACGATTGCGCGAAAGTATCGAAGCGGCCTTCGAAAAAGGGCACGACCAGGTGGTCCTGCTCATCGACGAGGCCGGCGCCGCGGCCGGCAATATCGGCGGAGTGCCAATTACGCTCGACGGCCGACCCTGGCGCCGCGTAACGCGCAGCACACAATTGGTCTGCGACGATTGTCAGTTAGAGTATGTGACCCCCGAGCCACGACTATTCAGTTTCAATAGTCCGTTGGGAGCCTGTCCCGAATGCGAAGGCTTTGGCAACATCGTCGACATCGACATGGACCTGGTCGTTCCAGACAAACAAAAATCGATCCGCGAAGGGGCCATCGCCCCTTGGAACACCCCGGCCTACTCCCACGAACGGGACGAGCTGGTGGCGTTGGCCGACGACTATGCCCTGCCGGTCGACGTCCCGTTCGCCACACTGACCGAAGAGCAGCGACGCCTGATCTTCGAAGGTGTGCCGGAGCGCGAGTTCGGCGGGCTGCGCGGCTTCTTCGCGTGGCTCGAGCGACGCAAGTACAAGATGCACGTACGGGTGTTTCTCAGTCGTTGGCGCAGCTATCGCCCCTGCCCCGCCTGTCATGGCGCACGGCTGCGACCTGCGGCGCTGGCAGTGCGCATCGGCGGCAAGAACATTGCCGAAATCTGCGCCCTGCCGGTCGACCAGGCAGAACCGTTCGTGCGCGCGCTCGAGCTTTCCGACTGGGAAAAATCCGTTAGCCGCACGATGCTAGAACAGGTGCAAGCCCGGCTCGCCTTTTTGCGCACTGTAGGGTTGGGCTACCTGACGCTCGATCGCACGTTGCGTACGCTCTCGGGGGGCGAATCGCAGCGAGTCTCGTTGACGTCGGCGCTGGGCTCGAACCTGGTGAACATGCTCTATGTTCTCGACGAGCCATCGGTCGGCTTGCACCCGCAAGACACGTCGCGATTGGTGAAGGCGATCCAAGGGTTGCGCGATCGCGGCAATAGCGTGGTCGTCGTCGAGCATGAAGAAGCCCTGATCCGTGCGGCCGACATGGTGGTCGAGATTGGCCCTGGTGCTGGCGAGCGCGGTGGACGTGTGGTCTTTCAGGGCACGCCGCGCGCGATGGAAGAATGTACTGCCAGCCTGACCGGAGATTACCTGTCGGGCCGTCGCATGTTCCACACGCCCGACAAGCGACGTCAGCCGAATCATGGTTGGATCCGCCTGGCCGGCGCCCGCGGCAACAACTTGCAGAACCTCTCGGTCGAGTTCCCGCTGGGGTTACTGTGCGTGGTAACGGGCGTGAGCGGCGCAGGCAAAAGCACATTGGTCGAGGACACGCTCTATCCGGCCCTCTGCCGGCGGATGCGCAAAGAGGGTCCGCCGCCGACCGACTGCGACGATGTCTTTGGCGATGGCCAAATTAACGACGTGATCCTGGTCGATCAAAGCCCGATCGGACGTTCGCCCCGTTCGAACCCTGTCACCTATATCAAGGCGTTCGACGAGATTCGCGCCGTCTTCGCCGACACGCTCGAAGCGCGCACCCGCAATTACACGGCCGGCCATTTCAGCTTCAACGTCGAAGGTGGGCGTTGCGGCACCTGCCACGGCGACGGCTATATCCAGATCGACATGCAGTTTCTGGCCGACGTGTATATGAAATGCGCGCAATGCCACGGCCGGCGCTACCGCGACGAAATTCTGGACGTTACCTATCGCGGCCGCAATATTGCCGACGTGCTGGATATGACCGTGCGCGAGGCATTCACGTTCTTCCGCGGCAGCCCCAAAGTGCAGGCCGCCCTCAAGAAGCTGATCGACGTAGGGCTCGACTATCTGCGGCTCGGCCAGCCCGCCAACACGCTTTCAGGGGGCGAAGCGCAACGGCTGAAGCTGGCCGGCTACATGTCCACCGCGCGGCGCTCGCGAACGCTGTTCATCCTCGATGAACCAACCACCGGGCTGCACTTTTTTGACATCGTGCAACTGCTCGATTGCTTCGAAGCCCTGCTGGCTGTCGGCCATTCGTTGATCGTCGTCGAGCACAATCTGCAGGTCATCAAAGCGGCTGACTACATTATTGACCTCGGCCCCGGTGCGGCGGCCGACGGCGGCCGAGTTGTCGCGCAAGGCACGCCCGAGTTCGTTTCTCGCGTGTCCGAATCCGTCACGGGGCGTTACCTGGCGCAAGCCTTGGCGGCCGATCGCAAAAACAAAACGGCGTGAACGAACCGCATCCCTTTGGTAAGATGGATGCGGAGGGCATGCATCATGTCCACGTTCGACGGTCCGGATTCTGCGGGCGATGAGCATTCATTCTCGGGCGCAGAGCCGATCCCGCGCGGCGCATCGCGTTTTGGAATATTGAAGGCGCTACTTGTCCTAGCAGCGCTATTTGCCCTCGCAGCAGCGATTCTAGTGCCCGCCATTGGTTCGGCGCGCGAGGCGGCACGGCGCGCTACATGTCAATGCAGGCTGAAGCAACTTGGTCTGGCGCTGCAGAATTACATTAGTGCCTTCGGCACTTTTCCTCCGGCGTACGTCGCCGATGACGAGGACCGCCCCATGCACAGTTGGCGGGCCTTGGTAATACCCTATTTTGAAGCAACGGAACTTACCAACGCTTACGATCTGAGCGAACCGTGGGATGGGCCCAATAACCGCAAGCTGATCGACCACATGCCTTATAATATTTATCGCTGCGCCAGCGATTTTCATGCTACCCCGGGCACATCAAACTTCGTGGCCGTTGTAGGTCCAGAGACTCTTTGGCCGGGCGCGGCCAGCCGCAAGCCGGATGAAGTTAGCGACGGACTGTCCAACACGATCGCCGTGGTCGAGGTGGCCGATCTGGACATTCCCTGGACACAGCCGCGCGATTTGGAGTTTGCCAACATCCCGTTTGCGATCGATCCGCCAGCAGCCGGCGGGATTCGCAGCAAGCACAAAGCGCACGCGACCAACGTGCTGCTGGCCGATGGCTCGGTCCGTTTCCTCGCCGATATCGATCCGGCTACCTTGCGCGCCTTGCTGACCGCTGCCGGTAACGAAACGGCATCGGTGCCATGACCCGCGGCGAAGGTGCCAATAGCAGCGCACGGTCTAGGGGCCAGAAATTACTGGCCATCGCGTAGCCATTACTGATGAATGGCACTAGGTTAAGGAAAATGGCTACGTAGCGATTTTGCCATCGAAGTTGGCACGCTCTAATTTGGCCGATCTAGGTCAACGACATCCTGCGCATAAAACAGAATCTTGCCAGGTGATGCCTCGAAATCCGCGACTTCGATATTGAGACCGTCCCATTTCCGATCGCGAATGTCGAGAATAATCATGCCATGCGTTGGAGACGGAAATCCCTCTTCAATTTTCAAGGATTGTGGACGAAGAAATCGAAGCCTTCTGACCTCGCCTTGGCGGCGAAGAACCAGATCAACGTGTGAGTTTTTCCAGTCATCTGGGTCGTTGTGATAATCGAAGCGAACGACTGTATATTCATGTGGACTTTCGATTATCGAATGAAGCGGACTGCCATTCCAAACGGCTTGCTTAGTTTTGCTCATAGGTATCCCTCATAGCGTGAATCGAAGGAAATAGCATTAAGAACGTGTTTTCAAATGTATTTTGTGCGTGCCAGGCGGCGTGACATGAGGCTGATCATGGCGATATAGATCATGGCTTCGCTGGTCTCGGTGTTACGTTCGTAGTCGCGGGCATGG
>DASXEJ010000005.1 GCA_036490175.1 Pirellulales bacterium
TGCCACTTGCCATCGTTTGAACATCCGGGTGGCAAGCCCGACTTCGATTCCAGAAATTGCCTCGCTTATGAGGCCAGGGAAACGAAACGCATATGGCCAATCTTTGCCGTCGACCGTTTCGAAACTGCTACCGGCAATCCCCGCCTCTGGATGAGTCTCCAGAAAATCTACTAAAGTCTGAATGGCGCCTAGCCTCACTTGCGCGTCAGGGTTCAGAAGATAGATATAATCCGGGACACGGAAGTTGCACGCGGTCCGTATTCCAAGGTTGTTTCCGTAGGCGAAGCCACCATTTTTTGGCGCAGCCACCAACTCGACCCATGATCCCCAGGATCGCGCTGCCACAGCCGAAGCGATTTCCCCTTCGTCTCCCGAAGCGTTATCTACGACAACGACTCTGATACTCGACGTGGCCCTGGCCCGCTCGTCGCAGACTGACTTCAAAGCCTCGACGACAAGCCGCGCTGATCTGTAGCTAACTATTATTACTGCTACGTCGACCTGTTGCATAAGTGTATCTAAATAATATGCTGGCTAATCTCGTTTTGAGCGTACCCATTCCAGCTGCCGTGATACGATGAAACTCACGTATAACGGAAGCTTCCACAAGGCGTAAACGGGAGCCGATGCGAGATCGCGCAAAGAGAGCGTGCCACGTCCGTAGCGCACCCACGAGATCATCACCGATAATACCAGCAGTACAATCGCCAGGATCGCGATTTCAAGGGGAAATGTCAGCCCCGTAAGCGCCGCAAACACGGCGGCGGCCAGCCACGTCACTGTGACGAGCAGGCTCAATAAGCTGAGGGGCGGCACCGCCAGATCCAGCGACATGGCTAGCAATCCGATGTCGAGAGACCTGAGAGCCTTCAGGAGGAGGAGGGGTGCCTCCTTCGCAATCATTCCCAGATGGCCGTGTTCCCACCGCCGGCGTTGGCCGTGAATGCCTTCCTCGGAGGCAGGGTAGTAACTGGTTACGAGAGCCTGCTCACAAAACAGCGGGGGCCGACCGGTGCGGGCCAACTCAACGCCCAGCTTGAGATCTTCGACCAGATGACCGGTGGCCAAGTTGGCCGAGCCGATGCATTCCCACGGAAATGCCATGCCGGTGCCCATTAATTGGCAGGGCAAATTCAGCGCGGATAGGCCTAGGGGGCGCACTCTATTCTTGACGATCCACGCGAACTCGGCGATCCGCATCTTCAGCCCGGCGCCTTGAGGTGCGCGCATCAGATATAGCGCCTGAACCGGTCGAGCGGCAGCGGCACAACGACGGGCTAATTGGTCAATCGACCCCGGCGAGACTTGGCAATCGGAATCGATGATGACGATGATCGGTGGCGGACGCTCTCGTAGGTGGCGTACGCCCAAATCGAGCGCGTAACCCTTGCCCCGCAGTGCCGGCACTGTACGGGTGATGACTTCGGCTCCCGCCGCTGAGGCGATTTCGGCGGTGTCGTCAGAGCAGTTGTCCGCGACGACCAGGATCCTATCGGCTCCCGTTAGCTGCCGCATTATCGACTGAAGTGTCTCGGTGATCGTAGCGGCCTCGTTATAGGCCGGGATGAGCACGGCAATCGGCGGTCGCCCGGGTGCCACACCCATCGGGTCGGAGCGCTTTACGGCCGCGCATAGCACTTCCAGCCAAAGCGTCGTGGTTGGCACCAAGACGGATGCTGCCATCGTGGTGAGCAGGATTTCAAATAAGGTCGTCAATTTCCAATGTTCCGTCTGGGTTTGTTGACCGCAGGAACACCGACGGCGACACAATTGTCCGGTACGTCATTGATCACAACGGCATTTGCGCCGATCACCACGTTATCGCCGACCGATATGGGCCCTAGGATCTTGGCGCCCGCACCGATGTCCACGTTATTTCCTATCACCGGCGCTTGCGGCTCTTCGACCCGCCGCAGCCCAATGACCACTCCATTACGAATGCGGCAGTTGTCGCCAAATTTGGCGAAGCCGCTGATGACGATCCCCCCGAAATGATCAATCACAAAATTTCGCCCTATCTCCACTTCACACGGTAATTCTATCCCCGTCATGATCTGCGTCAGCTTGAATAGAATCTTATAGATAAGGGAGCAAAACTTGCGTACGGGCCGTGGGCGTACCCGATAGCGCCAGCGTCCGAAACGATACACGACCAGCGCCCAAAAGCCTTGGGCGGCCCAATCGCCGTTGTGTGCTTTCAGATCCTGCCTAATGTTCTGAAACATGCAACGCTGTCACAGCGGACTGGTTAGAACAGGACGGCGCAGCATCATGGCCTCCATGCTCACGATCAGCAGGCCCTCAGCGAAACTCGGGAGACGACGCAAGGAACTAAGCCTGCGAAGCGCAGCCGTACGGATTTCTACAGGCTTTTTTGAATGCATCAGCTGACGCCGGAGGAGTTCAAGCAGCGGCGAGGGACGTCGGCAATCTTCGCTTTAAACCGCGTTCTTGACGAGAGAATTTGCGTCCGGTTTCAACGCCGCGGCAAGTAGCTTTTGCAGCTGCCGAACATTCGTTCTTACGTCGTGCCTTTCCTCTACCAGACGACGGCCCTCCATACCAAGCTGCTGCAACCTCTGCGAATCGACTGTCAGAGCCTCACGTATTGCCCCGGTCAGTTCGCTTTCCGATCCGGACGGCACAATCCATCCGCAAGCTGAACTTACCAGCTCCGGAATTCCAGCAATATATGTGGAAATGACCGGACGCCCTAGAGCCAGTGCCTCCATGATAACT
>DASXEJ010000006.1 GCA_036490175.1 Pirellulales bacterium
CAGCCAACGGTCAAAGCCGGCCCTAGCCAAACGCCCGAACCGCCATCCGGTCGGGCCAGTCGCCAGCCCGATTCCCAGTCACAAGCAACTGCCTCCGGAACGCTCTACTTGCGAATCCGCGCCCAACGAATCGCTCTGCCGTTGGGCACCAAGCTGCATGCGCGGCAGATTCCCGGCGTGGAGGCGAAATCGCCGGATGATGTCGTGGCCGAAGTTGTCGCCAATCCCAACGACCCTGCCGTCCTCGGCCTCAAAAACCTATCCGACTTCAAATGGGAGGCACTGCCAAAGGGAGGAAGCAGCAACCGCATTGAAGCGGGCCGCAGCGCGCGATTGGCAATCGGCACCAAGATACGATTCGGTGCCACGGAAGCCGTCATCGAAGAGAACACGTGAGCGAGTTCTTGCTTTCGCAGATGGGCACCACCTTTTACTTGACGCCGTCAGTTCTTCCTCGGCCGCTTCAGGCTCAAATTCCAAAAGCAAGGACTTGCCTATCATGAAACGTCATTTGTCGATCGCGCTTGGCATGCTGCTGCTGGCACTCGCGGTTCTTGTATACGCGCGCGAGTGGACCGATGGCACTGGCCAGTTCAAGATCGAAGCGGAGTTTGTTGCCGTTTCTGGCGACAAGGTGCGATTGAAGAAACCGGACGGCTCGCTCGTCGAGGTGCCGCTCGAGCGGCTTTCCGACTCCGACAGGCGGTTCGTCGAAGCACAACGTGCCTCGAAAGCCACTGACCCGTTCGTTCCAGTCAAAGGCCCAAGCGCGCCGATCCAGTTCGAACCGGCGGCGACCGTGATCGTCGTAGCTGAAGGCGTCGGCACCACGCGACAGGAAGCGGTAAGTGACGCCGGCCGAAATGCGGCTCGTCAGGTGCTCGGAGCCATGCTCGATGCCGACACGCTGGTCAGAGAGGACAAGGTCATTGACGAGAATGTGCTGGCAAAAAGCGACGGCATCATCGGCTCCGGCTGTGAGCTGTTCGAAGAAAAGGAAGCGGGCGGCTTGGTTCGCGTGAAGATCAAGGCGAATATACAGCGCGATGCACTCGTCGTCCGCCTTAACGCGAACAATATCGCTATGCGGACCATCGACGGTAAATCGCTCGCGGCCGAGGCGAGCGACAAGCTCGAATCAAATGCGCGTGCGTCGGACTTGCTACAGAAAGCGCTTGCCACGTATCCGGCAGAGATCTTGATCGCGGAGGTAAAAGGAAAGCCAACCATTGCACATGAGAACAACGGCAACATCGCCATGAAGTTCGAGTTGACGGTCCAGGGTGACATGGACAAGTACGACCAGTGGCAGAAAAGGTCCATCCCGTTACTTGAGCAGCTAGCAATGAAAAGTGGCGAGAAGTTCGTGAAAGCGTCGGTTATTCAGGACTCATACCTAACGACGGCATTGTCAAATGTATTGGTCAATGAGTACTCCGATGATGCCGGCAAGCGACGCATACTGTCCGATCCGGCATTTATAAGAAGCTGTGTTGCTTTCCGACGATTCGAAGCTCCAGGTGTAGGACTGGGGGTATTCAACGATGACGGTCAGGACAGGGTGACGTTTGTCGTCAACACTGGACGCAATAAGCTGCAGGACCGGACCACCTGGAGGTGGTTTTCTCTGCCGCTCACTTGCCCGGAAAGGCGGATAAGGGTGGAGGTCATGTTCTTGGATAAGAGCGGCGGCGAGGTGGTCAAGGACGTGCTGCAGTTTGAAGGACGCGGGTGCACGTGCCCAGGAAGGCTGCTAATGTACAAATGCAGTGGCGGGATTTGCGAAATAGACGGTGCGGTGCTGTCGCCCTATTGGCTGGTGTTTACGTCAGCCTACCCGCAATCCGTGTCCTATGCCCCATCGCTCACGCTTACTCGTTCAATTGACATTACCCCTGGTGAATTCGAATCGATTGCGACGACACGTTGCGTGATTAAGCCGTTGTAATCCCAACGCGAATAGGCCCGACGCCTTGTCGGTTGCAGGCTTCGGC
>DASXEJ010000007.1 GCA_036490175.1 Pirellulales bacterium
GTCGATCTTTAAGCGACAACCGCCCGCTGGGCAGAACCTTTGCCGTCGAGTTCGTCATGACGTGGCGCTCCTTGCCGGACAATCAGGAATCAATTCGAGCTGGCCGAGCCTGGCAATTTAATAATGTACCGCGTCTGATGCGCGCGTAAAGCCAGATTCTTTGTTTTCGGCGGCGGGCCGATGTGAAGGTCATGCCCACCCCGATTATTTGCCTTCCGCCACGTTGACACCCGCCGCCGGTCGGGTTGAATTGCAGTTATTGGCCGCCGGGGTTATTGGGCCCTGGAGCCCTGTGCGGCTTTGGGAGTGGTCCGCGCAATCCCCACACGGTACGAGTGTTCCGATGGCCGATGAACTGGTCGATCTCTTGCACAAGCACTTTGGCTTCGATCAGTTTCTGCCGGGGCAACACGAAGTAATCGGACACCTGCTAACGAAGAACTCGGCGGCAGCCGTCTTTCCCACCGGCGGTGGTAAGTCGCTCTGTTATCAATTGCCGTCGCTCGTGCTCGACGGCGTAACGCTCGTGGTTTCGCCATTGATTGCCTTGATGAAAGATCAGATCGACGCGCTGACGCGGCGCGGCATCGTGGCTGCACGCCTCGACTCGACGCTATCGGCGGACGAATATCGAGACATCATGCAGCGAGTGCGCGACGGTGCCGTGCGACTGCTTTACGTCGCTCCGGAGCGGTTTCAAAATGAGCGATTCCGCCGCTCGATCGAACGGGTGCGCGTGTCGTTGTTCGCGGTTGACGAGGCGCATTGCATCTCCGAATGGGGGCACAACTTTCGGCCGGATTATCTCAAACTGGTCGAGTTCGCGCGCCGCTGCCAGGCCGAGCGTTTATTGGCCCTGACCGCGACGGCTACGCCGCAAGTGCTCGACGACATTTGTCGGAGCTTCGAAATCGAACCCCATTGCGCGGTGCGCAACAGTTGTTATCGCCCGAATCTTACGATTCTCACCACGCCCGTCGATTTCGCATTGCGCGACGCGCTGCTGATCGAACGCCTGCGCAAGCGCGCAGCTGGTCCGACGATCATCTATGTGACACTGCAGCGGACGGCCGAAGCGGTGGCCGCGAAGCTCGTCGCCCAGGGAATCGACGCCGATGCCTACCATGCCGGCATGGAAGACCAGGAGCGAACGAAAGTCCAAGAACGATTCATGCGGTCGAAGGCCGGCATCGTCGTGGCCACGATCGCGTTTGGCATGGGAATCGACAAATCCGACATCCGTTATGTCTATCACTTCAACTTGCCGAAGAGCCTGGAGAACTACTCGCAAGAAATCGGCCGCGCCGGACGGGATGCCCAGCCGGCCATTTGTGAAATGTTCGTCTGTGCGGACGATCTCAACCAATTGGAAAATTTTGCCTATGGGGACACTCCGACACGCACGGCGGTCGAGCGTCTGGTCGAAAACGTATTCTCGCAGGGCTCGCAGTTTGACGTCAGCTATTATGAGCTCGCAACGCAGTGCGACATCCGCGTGCTGGTGATTCGCACGCTTTTGACCTACCTCGAGTTGGACGGTTATCTGTCGGGTGGAACGCCGTTTTATTCGACCTACAAATTTCGGCCGCTGCTCGCCTCCAGCCAGATTCTCTCCCGGTTCGACGGCGAACGCCGCCAGTTTCTGGAACGACTTTTTCGCCAAGTGAAAAAGGGGAAGACCTGGTTCCAGATCGACGTCGATGGCACGGCCCAGGCGCTCGAATCACCGCGAGACCGCATCGTGCGAGCGCTCGATTACTTGCATGAGCAGGGTTGTATAGAGCTGCAAGCCGCGGGCACGCGCAATCGTTTCGAACGATTGAAAATGCCCACCGATCCGAGAGCGCTGGCCGCAACGCTCCATGCGCGCATCGTCGCTCGCGAGCAGCAGGAAATTGCGCGGCTGGGAGAGGTCCTGGAACTGACACGGCAATCGGGTTGCCAGGTCGATTCCCTTTGCCGCCATTTTGGCGAAACAAGAGCCGAACCCTGTGGGCACTGCACGCGGTGCCTTGCTCCCGATGCGCATTGGCAACCGTCGCGGCATGATTCGTCGCCGATCGATCCGGCAATCATCGCTCAGGCGCTGACGGCGAGGGCAGAACATCCGGAACTTCTTTCGGATCCGGTGATCGCGGCCCGCTGGTTGTGCGGCATTACGTCACCCGCTCTTTCGCGGGCCAAGCTCACATCGCACCCACTGTTTGGTGCGCTGGAGCGGCAGCCATTCACCGCGCTGTGCGCGCGACTGGAAAAAGAGTTCGGAGGACAAGCCGATAAGAGTGTCGGCCAGCGAAGCCGAATCTAATTCTACAGCATCAGTTTGTCGGCAAGCGTTTTGTGCTTTTGCAGCCAGGTTTTACGGTGTGAGCGGGTGGCTGTGGTGTTGCGCGTGATGTAGTACTCAGCAAGCTGCAAGGATTCGTCGTAGGTCCGCGGGCGCTGCACGATCGCAGCCCGAATCAGATCAAACGATTGACGAAGTGAGAGTTGTTCTTTTTCGGCGCGGCATTCCGCACGGACCAACGTGGCCAGGAGGTTTGCAAAGTCGTTAATTCTTAGCTCCGAGGAGTTTCAGTGCCAGCGCGGGATT